>CAZNCD010000087.1:0-4035 GCA_964571575.1 uncultured Candidatus Peribacteria bacterium | reverse complement strand
AAAAATCCGTATCGCCATACGCCAAAAACGCCAGTTTAATTCCGTTTTTTTCGATAAAAACCGGTTTATCCGCCTCGTTTAAATTTTTTCCGGCGCCGACATAAAGAATTCCCGCTTTTTTCAGGGATTCAAATGTATCAAGCAAACCTTTATCGCCAAAATTCATTGTGTGATTATTCGCCAGTGAAACAATTTGAAATCCGTTTTTGCGCATCGCTTCGGCGTTTTCCGAATCCGATCTAAAAGTCAGTTCATCAGACCTTATCGCGCGCCCCGGCGTAAGCGGAGTTTCCAAGTTTCCAAAAATAAAATCCGCGGAGCGCAAATAATTGCTCGTTTTTAAATAAGGATATTCGTAATCGCCGTACTTTTTCATTTTTCTATCAACGTCCCTGGAAAGCATAACATCGCCGACAGCAATGAATGAAAGCTGACTTTGCGGTGCTGTTTGTGGAGCCGGAGCGATTGCGGTGTTTTTAAATATCAGAAACGCCGCGGCGGCAATAATCAGCGAAAACGCGACTATTAAGATTTTTTTCATTATTCGGCTATGAACATTTTTGTCCAATTTGACAGATTTGGCGCGCGCGATTTATCCGCAAGAATTTCTCTCCACTTTTTATCCGTCAGTCTGTTGTTTAACGGCCATGTGAATTCATATTGTGAATAAACCGCTCCTTTTGTCAGTTTTAATTTGCCTTCAATTGGCGCGATTACGTATATATCGAATATTTTTCCCGTAGCTTCTTCCAAAACTTGACCGTTTGGATCAGTCGCGACATCCGCGACAATCGCCGCGGGATTTTCATTAAGATAAGTCGCCCGTGTTGTGTCTTTCATGTCTTCTCTATTCACTTCATACCAAAAATGCTCAAGCTGTCCGCCGTACGAACGAATCAATTCATATTCATCATCCGTGATTTTTTCATTGTTCAATTCTTTTTCCGAAATTGTTTTGAGGGAAAGCGCCAGTGTCTGCATTTTATCCAAATTGTCCGCCATATCTTTGCTTATTATTTCACGCGTGACCAACCCTCTTTTTGTCATTTCCAAGAGTCCTGCAAGTCTTGCGTACACATACGGATTCGGTTCAACATAGCCTCTGTCGTCAACCGTTTCTTCATCAAAACCTGCGCCGCCAAGTTCGGCATAAGCCTGTTTCGCATAAAGGATTGTATCGTGTTTAAGTTCCGTCCAACTTCCAAGGTATGTGTTTAATTCTTTCGCGGTCCACGCCAGATTTGTCATAAACGAAGGATAGCCCTGCGATTTTTCCGTTGTAAGCGGAAGTAGCGAATACAACCATCCCCAATATAGATTTTGCGTCCATGTATCCGTTTTTAAACCTGCGATATATTTTTGCATTTTATCCATGTTTTGGCTGTAATTTGCATAATCGGTTTCGCCCATTTCGGCCAAAAGAGTAAGCGCCTGTTTTGATCCCATCGCGGCCGGAATATCAAGATTTTTCGGCAACATGCGTTTTATTCCTTTTGAGTTTTCTTTTACCTCTCTATATATAAGTCTTTGGAAAACCGAGGCATCGATCGTAAATCTTTGACCCATAAATCTGAATCCCAAAATTTCCTTTTCCCTGTCCGGCTGGATGGTTTCTTCAAAAATCGGCATGGAATTTATTTGCGGAGGTTCGAGTTTTTTTAACGATGCTGTAAACGCCGCAAATTTTTCTTTATTCCGCGCGACTGTTTTTAAATCCGGGTTAGCGCCATAAATTTGATCCATCACATCGCTCAATTGATAAAAAGTTATATCATCGCTTTTTCCGACAAAGAAATTCGTGGGTTCATAAATTTTGTCCCATGATTTTTTGTTTTCGCTTTTCATCAACGAAAGCGCAATAAGAGCGGCGGAGCGGATTTCATCGTCATTCTTAAAACGGAAAGTGAGGCGGCCGTACCACATCATTGATTTAAAATACGCTTTCAATGATTCGGTTTTATCGTAATGACCGCGCGGAATATATTGCGAATAATCCTCTTTTAAAGCTTCCGGTGAAAGCGGGCCTTGCGGCGTATCAAGTTTTTGACTTGCATCCGCTCCGATGTTCATAATCGGCGATTCCGCTATTCCTTCGTGTTTATTTATTAAATCGAGTTCTTTTTCAACTTCATTTTGGACAATCTGCGGGATTCCGGATGAAGAATCAAGCAGTTTTCCTCCGATAGCAAAAAATCCAAGGTTTCTTTTTGCCGCGTTTTCCCATTCCGCGCCTTTTAATTGATCGTACTGCGCGAGCGATTCGTTAAGCATCGCGGCGTTGAGCTTTTTCAATTCCGCGGAAAGATATTGTTCTTCCAGTTTTTGCAAAAGATGATCAAAGAACAAATGATAAGTATGCAGCATCGAATCAACGGTCACGAAATTCGGAATCATATCGTATCTTTGACTTTCATACGGCTGAAAGAATTCGTCATAAAAACCGGGTCTCACCACAAAAGCGTTTTTTGCGAGAAGCTTTTTGGCGTTATTGCTCAGATTATCAAAGCCGTATTGGATTCTTTTATTTATCTGCGCATTGGAAAAATCCGTTTTTACGGTATATGGCTTAACTTTTGGAGAAACATTCACTTTTACCTCTTTATAATCCGCGAAATTTTGCGCCATCGCGGTTTGCGGTTTAAAAATTTCGCCGGTGTAAGGGGCTTCGTCCGTGGTTGGCGGCGTAGGCTGCGGCTTCGGTTTTTGGTCGGGTGTGTATTTTTGGTAAGCGAACCAGCCCGCTATCGCAATTGCCGCAACCGCCAGTAAAATCACGAGCCATTTTAAAATTCCGGATGATTTTTCCGGCGGGGTCTGGCCGGGAACATTCGATGCGCCCTGCATATCCGGCGCGCCCGAAGCGTTAACGATGTTATCCATATGAATGAGGGTTAATTTTATATATGTTTAAGATACGCTTTTTGAAAAGCGCGCGCAATTTTGAAATAATCAATTGCGAATATTATTGTGCTTTCGGCGCGTCCGGCGTTTGCGATTGCGCGGACGGCTGCGTTTGCGCCGGAGTTTGCGTTTGCGCCGGAGTTTGCGTTTGCGCCGGAGTTTGCGTTTGCGCCGGAGTTTGCGTTGGAGTTTCCACGGGTTTCGCCGCAGGAACGGGCGGCGCAACAGCTGCTCCTGATTTTTTCTTCAAAATCGCGTCCAAAATAAACGCTTTGGCTCCATCTGACGTCTCTTTTGTCAATCCGTCGATATGCGGCTCCAGTTTTGAATACGTGACACTTGAAAAATGCATATCATAAAGCCCGAAAACTTTATCAAACATATCTTGATCTATATAAACGTCCTGAATATGTTCGTATGGAATCGTAATTTCCGCTTGCGTGACCGATCCTTTTCTTATAACTATCGCATCTGGCGTAAAATCATAAAAATATTTGGCGAAATATCTTTTTTGATAAAAATAAACCGCCGCAAGAATCACCACCGCAATTATAATTATGCCCATTCCAAGCAAACTTAATATAAGACCGATGTATTTTATTTCTTTGCCGATGTTCGCGATAATCGGAATGATTATTCCGCCGAACACAACAAGGATAATAATCGCGAGAAGGCTTGATTTAAGCGTTTTTTTGAGAACTTTTTTGGAGCCGAGCGGAAAAGCTTCTTTTGCCGGACTTGTTTCAATTGTCATTCCGGGGATTTTTGGAAGATTCACCGGAAGTTTTATATTTGGCATTTTGATATCCGGCATCTTGATTTTTGGCGTTTCCATTTTGCGGGGGTTAAAAGATTAGATTTTTACGCCGTCCGCCAAAGGCGAATACGGGCGCGTATAAATGAAATTTCGCGAACAGACCGTTCCGCGAACACGCCGTTCAGCGGAGCTGAACACAAGCGTATGGGAAAAAAAGAAATAAGCGACTTCACAATCATAATTTTAAGGTTTATTGATGTGGAAAGCAAATTTCGCAATTATTTTTATAATCCGCCGCGGTAAAAAAATTGGATTTTCCGAATGGAGCTCCATGGTATGCGACGTTCGAACTTTTTGGCTTGAGGAAAAAAGTTTGC
>CAZNCD010000086.1:0-4099 GCA_964571575.1 uncultured Candidatus Peribacteria bacterium | reverse complement strand
TCCTGCCATAATCTCTTTTTCTCAAAAATCTTCACTGGATTCTGGATAACTACCAAATGGTCCCAAAATAATTCCTTGCAAATGATTAAAACCTGTATTAAGCTAATCGTGCTTTTACAAAAAGTAAATTTATATCCAGTTTGTTTTTGGATTTGCCATTCCTGTTCCGACCAAGCTTAAGTGCATGGTTGAGAATATACGGCAAGCTGAAGAAAACAGGCGTTAACCAAAAGGAATATGAAAATTGTTGATATCAAAGATCTCCTTGAAAATGCCGTCCACTTTGGACACAAAACATCAAAATGGAATCCCAAAATGCGAAATTTTATTTTCGGAGAGCATCAAGGAATTCACATTTTTGATCTGACAAGAACAAAAGAATGTTTAGAGAAAGCGCTTGAATTTTTGAAGAAAAACGTATCCGAAGGCAAAGTCATCTTGTTTGTGGGCACAAAGCCTCAGGCAATGAAAATTATCGAAGAAACCGCGAAGAAATGCGGAATGCCTTATGTTTCCAAAGATTGGATTCCGGGTCTTCTCACAAATTTCTCCACGCTTTCAAAAAGAATCGATTATTTACGCAAATTGAGGGAAGAAGAAGCGGAAAGCGGTTTCGATAAATACACGAAAAAAGAAGCTTCTGTGTTTAAAAAAACAATAGAAAAACTTGAAAATTCTCTGGGCGGTCTTGTTGCAATGCGTTCGCTTCCGGATGTTATGTTTGTTGCAGATTGCGTGCGCAACAAACTTGCAATAAGAGAAGCCAAAAGAGCAAAAATACCCGTTGTCGGGATTGTTGATTCCAATGCCGATCCGGATCCCATTGCTTATCCGATTCCGGGAAATGATGATGCGTTAAAATCATTAATTTATTTGATGGCGCGTGTTCTTGAGGCGGTAACCGAAGGTAAAAAGCCTTCGGTTAAATTATAAATTCTAAATTTTAAAACCATGGAAAAAACAGATAAATTGATTGCGGCCGGATGTTATTTACCTTTTATATCTCTTGTTGTGTGTATTTTCGGGTTGATCAAAAAAGCTTCAAATTCTTTTGTCATCTATCATGTTCGTAACGGAATAGCGTTGTTTTTGCTTTCGTTCATAAGCATTTTTGCATTTATCGTACCTGTTGTTGGCGGACTTTTGTGGTTTGTGTTTATTGCCGTTGATATTTACGGAATATATCTTTCCATAAAAGGATTAACGAATTTTATACCGATTGTCACTCCTCTTGGAAAGTTAATGCCGGTTGATAAAATTTATACGATTTTGATTGGAAAACCGTTCCCGGCGCAAAGTGCGCCGACGACGGCAACGCCCGCAGCGTCTGTGCAAGAGACTCCGGCCAAAGAGCAGTCGCAACAAGCGCCCGCGTCCACGGAACAACAAAATCCTCCTCAAAATCAATAATTTAACAAACAATAAAAAAAATGGCTATTACGCTTGATCAAATTAAAGAACTGCGCGAACTTACCGGCGTATCAACAACTGTTTGCAAAAAAGCGCTTGAAGAGTCCGCTGGAGATATAAATAAAGCCGTCGAAATATTGCGTAAAAAAGGCGCCACTTCTGAGCGCGTGCAAAAAACCGATATGCCGAAACAGGGCGTTGTTTTTTCTTATATTCACGGCGAAGGAAGAATCGGGGCGATGGTTCATGTTGGATGCGAAACGGATTTTGTGGCTCGTGGAGCAGATTTTCAGGCTTTTGCGAAAGACATCGCGATGCATATCGCCGCCATGAATCCTCTTTATGTTAAACCCGAAGATGTTCCGGTCGAGCTTGTGGAAAAAGAAGTTGAAATATGGAAAGAACAACTTGCGAAAGAAAAAAAACCGGAAGTAATGATTGATAAAATTCTTGAAGGAAAAAGTAAAAAATTCAGAGAAGAAGTTTCGCTTTTAACACAGCCGTTTGTCAAAGATCCGTCAAAAACAATCGCGGATTTACTAAATGATTTGAGGGTTAAACTGGGAGAAAATATTCAAATATGTCGCTTTACAAGATATGCGATTCAATAACAGCGGCCGCAAGCCGCAATTCTGCAAAATAGAGTCAGCAGTCCGGGATTTAAAGAAAGGCAAAATCATTGTTGTCGTTGATGATGAAGACCGCGAAAACGAGGGAGATTTGGTGTGCGCGGCTGAAAAAGCCGGTCCGGAAATCATAAATTTTATGGTTTCGGAGGGACGCGGACTCGTTTGTGTTCCGATTTCCGGTGAAATAGCGCGGAAACTTGAACTTTGTCCAATGGTCGAAAAAAATACGGAATCCACAGGATGCAATTTTACGGTTTCCGTTGATTATAAACACGGAACAAAAAGCGGGATTTCGGCTTTTGACAGGGCGAAAACCGTACAGGCGATTGTGAACGGCGGCGCTCGGCCGGAAAATTTCAGACGGCCCGGGCATATTTTCCCTTTGGTTGCGAAAGAAGGCGGGGTTTTGGTGCGCGCCGGACATACGGAGGCATCCATCGATCTTGTTAAAATGGCGGGTTTAAAGCCCGCCGCTGTGATTTGTGAAGTGCTTTGGATAAACGGAGATATGTGCCGCGGAGAAAATTTGGCGATGTTTGCGAAAGCGCATAAATTAAAAATAATTTCGATACGCGATTTGATAAAATATCGAATTTGCGAAGAAAAACTTGTTGAGAAAAAAGCGGATACAATGCTTGAAACCGAATACGGAAAATTTAGAATTATGATTTATGAAGATAAAATTTCCGGGAAAAATCATATTGCTCTTTTGAAAGGAAAAATTTCCGGCGCACCTGTGCTTGTGCGCGTTCACAGCGAATGCGTCACCGGTGAAATTTTTAAATCTTTAAAATGCGATTGCGGGCAGCAGCTCGATACGGCTTTGAAAAAAATCTCTCTTGAAGGCGGGGTTTTGCTCTATTTGAAACAGGAAGGCCGAGGAATCGGACTTGTGAACAAATTAAAAGCATATGATCTTCAAAATAAAGGATATGATACCGTTGAGGCGAATCATATGCTCGGATTTAAAGATGATTTGCGGGAATACGGAATCGGAGCTCAGATTTTACGGGATATGGGAATCAAAAAGATGATTTTGATGACAAACAATCCAAGAAAAATAATCGGGCTCGACGGCTTTGGACTGAAAGTGGTTGATCGCGTTCCGATTGAAATCAAGCCCACAAAACATAATTTGAATTATCTTAAAACAAAAAAAATAAAACTCGGGCATTTGCTAAATTTTATTGATGAAAAAAGAAATTGATTTTATGAAGCGCGCTTTTGAATTGGCTGAAAAAGGACGCGGCTACACATATCCAAATCCCTGCGTTGGATGTGTGATTGTTAGAAATGGCAAAATTATCGCTGAAGGATGGCATAAAAAAGCCGGAGGACCGCACGCGGAAATTGAAGCGCTGAAAAACGCCGGCGAGAAGGCTCGCGGCGCAACAATGTATGTTTCACTCGAGCCGTGCTGCCATTACGGAAAAACTCCGCCGTGCACGGACGCAATAATAAAAGCCGGAATATCAAAAGTTATCGCGGCTGTCGAAGATTCAAATCCGCTTGTCAATGGGAAAGGAATGCGAATTTTAAAAAGAGCCGGGATTAAAACGGAAATAAAAAACTGCCCTTAGAGAAATATAATATGACTCTAAAGGGCAGGTTTTTGCCTCCAATGGTGTTTTGCTTCGCAAAACGGCTTGTTTATATACGCCTGTGCGCCTTCGGCGCGGCGTGTGGGAAGCAAATTCAATTTTATTTAAATCGATTTTGAAGTCAAGAGAAATTTTGTTGCGCCGAAGTAAACAATGATGCCTGCTATACATGAGACACATAAGCGTATCAATACCGCGATGTAAGAAGCGTCCAATAAATTTTCCATTCCGATTTTTACAAAATAAACCGCGATGCCCATAATTATTGAACAAAGCGCTATTTTTAGTATTTTCCCGACTTCAATGAAATTCCCGTTTTTAAAAGGCAAATGCTTGATGATTGAATTTTGCAGTATTACCCAATGGATTGTTCCGGCGATGGCTGTCGATGCCGCGAGTCCGTAAACTCCAAATTTGAAAACAAACGTGAATAAAATGCTCAATAAAACATTCAGAACC
>CAZNCD010000085.1:0-4189 GCA_964571575.1 uncultured Candidatus Peribacteria bacterium | reverse complement strand
ACCGCTCGCGAGCATTTTTTTAAGCTCGATTCCCGCAATTGAATCGCAAATGAGACTGTTATTCGGCAAAAAACTGGAATACAAAGTTACGCCTAAAGTCAGAAAATAAAATTTTAAAATTATTGTTCCATTTTGCACTCCGCGCAAATTTTCTTTACACCGTCTTTATTGGATTTTTCGACAATCGCGCCGCCGCACGCTTTGCATAATTCCCCCGTTGGCTTGTCCCAAACCGCAAATTTGCATTTTGGATATTTATTGCATCCGTAAAAAAGCTTTCCACCGCGTTTAGTGCGTCTTTCTATAACTTGTCCGCCGCATTTTGGACACGTAACGCCCGTAAATGTGACAATCGGCTGTATATTTCTACACTTTGGATAAGCGGAACAACCGAGAAAATTTCCGTATCTGCCTTTTTTGATAATCATATCCGCACCGCATTTATCGCATTTTTTACCCGCGAATTTTCTCTCAAGATCTTCGGCCGCGGCCTTTTGTTCAGGCGTTTCAGAGCCTTCAAGAGGTTTTGCGTTTTTGCATTTCGGATAATTCGAACAGGACAAAAATTTTCCGTATCTTCCGAGCTTTATGACCATTGGGCTCCCGCATTTTTCGCAAACTTCATCGGTTTTTCCCGAAATGATATCTTGTTTGTTAAGCGTTTCCTGTTTTCGCAAAACAAGTTCGTGAAAAGGCCCGTAAAAATCCTTCACCATGGGCCGCCATTCTTTTTTCCCATCAGCTATATCATCAAGAGAATTCTCCATTTCCGCTGTAAATTTATAATCGACGATATTCGGAAAATGCTCAACCAATAAATCCGTAACAACATTTCCCGTGTCCGTCGGCACCAAATGTTTTTCGTCTTTTTTGACATATCCGCGCAATAGAATGGTTGAAATGGTCGGCGCGTATGTGCTCGGTCTGCCAATTCCTTCAGATTCAAGTCTTTTAACGAGTGAAGCTTCCGTGTATCTTGCGGACGGCTTTGTGAAATTTTGGCTCGGAGTAAAAGATTGCGCTTCAACCAACTCGTTTTGGGTTAAAATCGGCAGCAGTTTTTCCTGTTTCTCAAGCTCTTCTTCCGGGTTATCAGAACCTTCCGTATAAGCCATCAAAAATCCCGCGAATTTTATAGTCTGACCTTTGGCGATAAATATATAAGGTAATGCGGCGCCGGATTTTTCTCCGGAAACGCTTACGATCATTTGGTTCAAAATCGCATCCGCCATCTGACACGCAAGCATCCTTTTCCAAATTAAATCATACAATCTGAATTGGTCGCGCGTTAAAACGGCTTTGACGCTTGAAGGAGTAATTGATAAATCAGTCGGATGAATGGCTTCATGCGCTTCTTGAATATGTTTTTTCCCCTTATATATTCTTGGAGACTTGATTGTGCATTGTTCACCAAACTCTTTCGCGATGATTTCCCGCGCCTGATTAACGGAAAACGAAGATAAATTCGTAGAATCCGTTCTCATGTATGTAATCAAACCGGTCAACTTCCCAAAAACTTCCACGCCTTCATATAATTGCTGCGCGATAATCATTGTTTTTTTGACTGAAAAACCGAGCTTGCGCGACGCTTCCTGCTGTAAAGTTGAAGTTGTAAAAGGCGGAGACGGTGTTCGGACGCTTTCTTTTTCATCGATTTTTAAAACTTTATAAGATCCGCCTTCTATTTCGCTCAAAATATTTTTTGCGGATTCTTCATTATTTATTTTTATTTCTTTGTCATCGCGATATGTTAAAGCCGCGTCAAAAATTTCTTTTCGCAAAGTCGCAAATTTCCCGACAATCGTCCAATATTCTTCCGGCTTAAATGCCTGGATTTCACGCTCCTTTTCAACAACAAGCCGTACCGCCACGCTCTGCACTCTACCGGCAGACAAACCATACCGCACTTTTTTCCATAATAGCGGTGATAATTCATAGCCAACCAATCTATCAAATACGCGCCGCGCCTGCTGAGCATCAACCAAAAACATATCAATATCGCGCGGATGCTGAACAGCGTCCAAAATCGCTTTCTCCGTTATCTCATGAAAAACAATTCTTTTGACGGGGATCGAACCCGGTTTTACATCAAGCGCCTGGACCAAATGCCAACCAATCGCCTCTCCTTCACGGTCTTCATCAGTCGCAATCCATAAAGTTTGCGCGTCTCGCAAATGATCTTTAATTTGCGTGATAATTTTTTTCTTGTCCACAGGAACCATATAAGTCGGTTCAAAATTGCGCTCCACGTCTATCCCCATTTTTGATTTCGGCAAATCGCGGACATGCCCCATCGAAGCGATAACCGTATAGGTTTTGTCCAAAAACCGCGAAATGGTCTTCGCTTTTGTCGGAGATTCCACGATAACAAGGTTTGAACTCATACAACCCTTATTCTTAACTGAAAGAAAATTTTAGTCAAATTGTATATCTAATTTTTTTCTAAATTTTTCGCGACATCAATGATCTATATCGAACATTTCGGATTTACAAGCCATTAGAATTGTGTCAACGTTAAAACGCTTTATTTAAGCCATAAATTTTAAAAACGGCTCGTGCAAGCCAATTTTTTACCCTTGATTTTTTACAAAAACCTATCTGATTATTTTGGCTATAACTGGCCAAAAATGCTTGCAAAAGCCTGTTCATTGGCTATAATACCTAGTGATTTTTCTTTTTAATTATTATTTAACCTACTCACACAATGACAAAACAGGATCTCATCAACGCCATTGCGGCGGAGGCCAAGGTGACAAAAAAGAGTGCGGGCGACATGTTCGACACACTCTTGAAATATGTCACAAAGTCGCTCAAGAAAGGTGAGAATGTCACAATCACGGGATTTGGGACATTCCGCATTTCACAGAGAAGGGCGCGCGTCGGAGTAAATCCACGCAATCCGGGTGAAAAAATTAAAATCCCTGCGATGAAGCTTCCAGCTTTCAAAGCCGGAAAATCACTCAAGGATGCCGTCAGATAACAGATCGCGAAACGATCGTTAAAAAAGAGCTCTGCATTTTGCGGGGTTCTTTTTTGTATATAATCGCCGCGCGCTTGATAAACACCCGCGTTTCAAGTAAATTAATAAGGAAATATGCAACAATTTCTGGAAAAACTTCGCGATAAAGCGCTTCAAGAAATTCGCGGCGCAAAAAGTCTCAACAGCCTGCGGGAAACCGAGGTTAAATATCTCGGTAGAAACGGCGAATTCACTGTGCTTATTAAAGGTATAAAAGATTTGCCGGCAAAGGAAAAACCACTCGCCGGAAAACTCGCGAATGAAATCAAAAAATCGCTTGAAAATGCCATAAAAGGCCATGGAGAAATGCTTGAACAAGAAACAATCGCATCTTCTGTATCAAATGATTTATTTGACGTAACCATTCCCGGCGAAAAATATTCCCTCGGACACATTCATCCAATCGCGCAAACACAATATGAAGTCGAAAGGATTTTTGGCCAAATGGGCTTCTCCATAATGGACGGCCCGGAAATTGAAAGCGAATATTATAATTTTGAGGGATTGAACATTCCCGCAACGCATCCCGCGCGCGACATGCAAGACACGTTTTTCATAAAAAATAAACTTCACGATTTTCACGGAAGAATGGTTATGCGCACGCAAACTTCTCCGGTTCAAATTCGCACAATGGAAAAGTACGGCGCGCCTCTCCGTATTATAGTACCCGGCCGCGTTTTCCGCTATGAAGCGACTGATGTTTCGCATGAGACAACATTCGATCAAGTCGAAGGTCTGCTTATAGATAAAAATATCTCTCTGGCGCACTTAAAAGGAATAATGATTGAATTTTTAACGCGATTTTTCGGAAAACCCGTTAAAGTGCGCTTTAGACCGGGTTATTTCCCTTTTGTTGAACCCGGAATCGAGCTGGATTTATCGTGCATTCTTTGCGAAAGCCGCGGCTGCCGCGTATGCAAACACACGGGATGGATGGAATTTATGGGCGCGGGAATGGTGCACCCAAATGTTCTGCGTGCAGGGAAAATCGATCCGAAAATATATCAGGGGTGGGCATTCGGTTTCGGCTTAACGCGCTTAACAATGATGAAATACGGAATCGATGATATAAGACTGTTTCTCAATGGAAATTTAAAATTCTTAAATCAGTTTTAACAGGCCGTTCCGCGAACACGCCGTTCAGCGGACAGACCGTTTCGCACAGCGAAA
>CAZNCD010000084.1:0-4204 GCA_964571575.1 uncultured Candidatus Peribacteria bacterium | reverse complement strand
CGAAATTCCATCCGATCTTAAAACAAAATACGAAAATTTGCTGGCGCTGATTAATGATAAAAAACAACAGCTGGAGCAATCCGCCAAGACAGCCGAAGCTCTTTTAAAATTCCAACAGTCCAAGGTCAAGCAGACGGAAACTTTGCCGCTCAAATCTCCGAGCGAAAAACTAGCGGAAGACGCCGTAAAACTTCTTCCCGCGTTCAAACTCGCGCAATTATGCGGCTTGGTAGAATTCAAAAAACCTTCCGCGGATTTGGATTCTCTGATCAATCAGCCGGCGACAGCCGCCAATAAAGAAAAAGTTTCAGGAATTCTCGATTCGCTCGAAGAAAAATTTTCAGATTGCTTCGCCGCTGAAAAAAAGAAAAAATACGATGATTATCTCGCAAAACCAACCGAAAAATCCCCGGAAGAAAAATGCGCGGACACGCAAGCGGCGTTTAAAGACGCGGTTGAAAAAGACAGCGGCGCGGACATCCAAGAAAACGCCGCGATAATCGAGGCCGCGCTGAAATCAATGCCGCAGGGATGTTCGCCGGATAAACTTTCGCAGACAAAATACGAAAATATCAAATCCTGCGCGCAGGTCAATCAGGATTTAAAAACAATTCTTTTCAGCCCGAATCCGGATCTCAAAAAAGCGCAGGAAATTCATGATGTGAAAATCCCGCTGATGCCGAAAAATCCAAAATGCGAGATAGACGAAGATATTCTCGCGAAATACGATTCGGTTGTTCAGGGCAATTGCTCGAATCTCGTAAAACAGCTTTCAGGCGCGATAACGCAGGAGGATTTAATCCAAGCGCAGACATACTACGAACATATCAATCAGAAATATCCTTCATGCATGACAAGCGATCTTTCAACAAAATATCAGACATTCCAAGCTTGTTCCGAAAAAATACAGGCTGTAAAAGATGTTATGGACGCAAAAGGTTCCGTGGACGATGTTGAAACAGCTTTTGGAGATTTGCAAGACGCAGGATGCAAAATCGCTTCGTCTCTAAAAACAAAAGCCGAAAAGTACGCTCAAAGCAAAAAGGAAGAAGACGCGAAAAAACTTATGGCTGAAATGCAAAAAGCAACGGAAGCGGAACAGGCCGCCGAGGAAGCAAAAACAGCGCAGGAAGCCGCGCAACAGGCGGCGCAGCAAGCGGCGCAATTGGCTCAGCAGCAAGCGGAACAGCAGGCCGCACAGTTGCTGGCCCAGCAGCAGGCCGCCGCTCAAGCGCAAGAACAAACGCAATCCACAGATCAATCCATAGCCGCTGACATCGCGTCGCAAACACTTTCCGCGGATGCATCGGCCGCGCAGCTGCAATCGCAAGTAGCCTCGCAATTACAAAAGCCATCTGCCAAAAAACCAACAGCCGCAAAACGCGTCAAAAAAACAGTTGAAACAGGCCCTGGAGTGTTCATATATTTGATATTCGCGGTTGCGAGCGCAGCAGCCGGCTACAAAGCCGCAAAATCAGCCGGCCGAAAAAAATAAAAACGCGCAAAACCCAAAACCCAAAACCCAAAATCCAAAACAAAAACCCTCTCTCGGGCGAAAGAGGGTTCTTTAAACAGATTGTATGGTGCGATTATTGCGATTATTTGCCGAACCAAAACCATTTAGGCCCGCCGAACAATTTCATCCAACCGATTTTTTTCCCGCGCAAAAACCTGCATTTATTCTGGACGTTGTTATCATCCGTACAGGTTTTCAATGCTTTGCGCGCGTTAATAAATTTTTCCGCGGCATCAGCGATTTGGTCTTTGGTGACTTCTACGGAAAAAATAAGTTTCATCAAATCCGTCTGTGCTCCGCGCACTGTTTTGGCCTGATCAAGGCAGACATCGCAAGGTTTGACGGTATTTCGCGCCGGACTCGTACCGTCATCCGCTAATGCGGTTGCGCCCATGTTCATCGCAAGCGCAACGGCAATGGCAAGGGAAGCGAGTTTTTTCATATGAATTTGGGTTAAATTCTATCCTGTAAGACGCGGCGGAATTACAAATCTTACAAAAATTTGATATAATTGCTTCCGGATTTACAAAAATCATCTTCGGGGCGTCGCCAAGCGGTAACTGCGCTTCGCTTGTTGCCACTCGGAAAACAGTCCTAAGTACGGTACATTAACAAACTTATCAACAATCTCTTAATTCATCACCTTTGGGGCGTCGCCAAGTGGTAAGGCAGGAGCCTTTGGAGCTCCCATTCAGGGGTTCGAATCCCTTCGCCCCAGCCAAATCAATGAAAATCTCCTGCATCATTCCGGTTTATAACGAAGCTGAAAGAGTGGAAGCTGTTATTGAAGCCGTGCGCGGATGCAAATTCATCGATGAGATTATTGTGATAAACGACGGGTCGACCGACGATTCGGAATCCGCTTTAAAACGCGCGAAAAGCATAAAATTCATATCATACAAAAAAAACCGCGGCAAAACGCACGCGCTTAAAATCGGCCTGGAGCATGCAAAAAACGATTGGATAATGACGATTGATTCAGATTTGATCGGTCTTAAAACCCAAGATATAAACGCTCTTATTTTTCCCGTCAAAAACAATCTTGCCAAAGTGAGCATGAGTCTGCGTAAAAACAGTCTGCTTACTTATAAATTATTCGGGTTGGATTTCGTTTCAGGGGAGAGATTGTTTGAAAAACGCCTCATAAAAAACCTAAACACGCTTAATTCTTTGTCCGGATTCGGCTTTGAAATCTTCTTGAACAAAATTATTGTTCAGGAAAAACTGCCGATATGGAGCGTAAAATGGGGTAGCATCATCACGCCGAGAAAGCGCGTCAAATCAGGCTTTATAAAAGGAACGATAAACGATTTTAAAATGATGATGGAAATAATTTCGGGACTCGGCCCGTTCGGGGTTATCAAACAATTTTTCGCGATGTTTAAATTGAAACAAAATTAAATTTGACTCCGCCCGCCCGTTTACCGCCCGCCTATTTACCGCTCGCATTAAACATGTACAAGATTTTCAACGAATTCCGTCACGGATTTTTCCCACGAATATTTTAAAGCTGTTTTTCTGCAATTTTCGCGGTTGATTGTAAGACATTTTTTGGCGTTTTTCTCAAGCGCTTCACCGATGAATCCGTTTTTGCCGTTTGTTACAAGATCTTTAAGTCCGCGAACGTCAAATCCCGCGACCGGAAGGGAGCACGCCATAGCTTCCAATATTACAAGTCCAAATGTTTCCGTTTTGGAAGGAAACACAAAAACATCGCATATAGAAAGCAAATCAACAAGCTCTTGGCCGTGCTTATATCCCGTAAAAATCGCTTTTTTGCCGTACAATTTTTCCAAAAATATTTTTTGCGGTCCGTCTCCTATAATCAATTTTGTTCCCGGCAAATCGCAATTTAAAAAAGCCCTGATATTTTTTTCCAAAGCGACCCTTCCGGCATAAACGAATATGGGTTTTTTAAAATTGTGGCGCAGCGCGATTGGGTTTCTTTTAAAACGATTCGAATCAACGCCAAGCGGCGCAACAACTATATTATCGAAGCCTTTATCTTCCAGCTCCCGTTTAAATCCGGCGGTCGTTATTATTATTTTACTGCTTTTGGAATGAAACCACCGGAAGTAAGCGTAACTTATGTTTTTCAGATATTTAAGCCATTCAGACCATACGCCCAGATATTCCGGAATGCGTGTGTGATAAGACGTTGTAAATTTCCATTTATTTTTTACGCATGCTTGCCTAACCGCAAAACCAACGGGTCCCTCCGTTTCTATGTGTATGAAATCAGGCTTGATTTTTTTGAGCATCTTTTCAACTCCAAAAGGGAAAGCGACTTTAAATTCGGAATATACCGGAAGCCGCAGAGAAAAAAAAGCTCCTGGATGGATTATAAAAACCTTGTAGTCTTTTTGCTCCAGTATTTTTTTTGTTTCTTCGACAGCCGTGGTTACTCCGCTGACAATGCCGTGCCACGCGTCCGTAACAATTGCTATTTTTTTCATGGTTTTCTTTTGCTGATTTTCAGCATTATAAAAGCGAACATTCCGGCGAATAATACAGCAAAGCTTATGGCGCCCGCAATCCCCAGATATCGATTGATTAAATCGTACGCGTGTCCGAAATAATAGCCGATAAGTATAAAAAGCAAAGATTTTGGGATTGTTCCAAGCATGCAAAACAAAATAAATCTCCAGTAGTGCATTTTTCCTATCCCGGCGGCTATCAAAATCAACG
>CAZNCD010000083.1:1275-4313 GCA_964571575.1 uncultured Candidatus Peribacteria bacterium | reverse complement strand
GTTGGCGGAAGTTTTGCGGCAGGCTCAATATTTGTTGATCCGAATCCAAACGCGTTGAGAAGGAACATCAAAGGATTTTGGGGAGCGGATTGAACAGCGGATTCGACTGTTGATTCAGGCGCGGATTCCGGTGCGGATTCAACGGTTGATTCAGGCGCGGATTCCGGTGCGGATTCAACGGTAGATTTCGGCGCCGTTTCAGTTTCGTTTCCTGTTATTGTTAATCCTTTTAACGCGCCGGTTTGCGGTTCAACGCCGCTGTTGGCGGAGCTGTTTTGCGTTTCTTCCAATGTTTGCGCGGTTTGCGGAGCCGCCAAATATCTTGATGCATAAAATCCGATTCCTCCCGATATCGTCAGCACGATTATCGCGGATATTATTCCCGCCAAAGATATTTTTCTGTGAGTTCGTTCTGGCAGAACGGCGGTTGCGGTTGGCGCGGGCTCAGTGATTTGTGCCATTTTATTTGGCGTGGTTGGTTGTACGACAGTGGCTGGCGCCGGAGGTTGCGCGGTTTTTACCGCCGCGGATTTTTGAGTTTCCGCCGCCGCCAATTTTTCCGCTTCAAATTTTATTTTTACTTCCAATTCTTCACGCAATTTTTTGGCCTCCGAGTTAACCGGGTCAAATTCCAAAATTTCATCTATTCCTTGCTTTGCTTTTTCAAATTCGTTGTTCGAGACCCACGTTTTAATATGGTTTATTGCTTCTTGCGGTGTTGTTTGAATTGGTGCCATTTTTTTATTTTTATTTTTTAGATGCGAATTTGTCTCGAGCGCTTAGGAAGGGGACCGCGCCAATATTTTGATTTATTCTTCGATGTCTTCTTTCGGCAAAAGATTTTCAATTGCGGCCCATTCACTTTCTTGTTTTGCCGGTACTACAATTGTTACTTTATCCCCGACTTCCGCGTGAAAATAAGTTACCGACGCGAGAAGAACTTTATATATTTTATTATCGGCTACAACGCTATATTGATTGTCGTCAAATCCCAATCTTCCGATAAGAGTTTTCCTTTCCGTCGGACCGATTTGTTTGTATAAAAACGTGCCGTCCGGCTGTATTGTAAGCTTTAAAACATCTCCCTGAATAAGTTTGGATTTACTGGCGTAATTTGCCGGAACCGGATAAGCTCTTTTGTCCGGTCCAATCATATTTTGTCCGTCAAAAATACCTTCGATTATATTGTCAGACATTTTTAACGTTTTAGCCGCTATCGTGTAATCGATTTTTACGGGTTTATCGCCGATCAATTCGCTTAAAATTTGTTTTGCGGAATTTATGCTGGTTTCGGCGGCATCAATCATACTTTTTACAGCCGCAAGTTTGGACAGATCCGTCATTTTATTTTTGTTTTACTTCTTATAGATTATACCAAATTTATTCTTTTTGTTCAAGGTCAGATTTCCTTTTTCTTTTATTAAAGAAATTTTGCAATATGGCTCTTCGCGTTATGCCGACATTGGAAAAGATTCTGAACGTAAAGACAACCGTTGCCGCCAGATACAAATCAAGGCCGAGTTTTTCACCGAGATATGTGATAATTACGGCCAGAATTATGTTGAAAGCAAGTCCGGTTATAAAGATTGGAGCGCTATATTGATCTTTTGTCGTTTCCGCTCTTATCGCGCCGAAAAGAGCGTCGAGTATGCCTATTAAAACAACAGCCGTATATTTTGTATAGGCAAGCGGAATTGAATATTGAATCTGAAATCCAATGATGATTCCTATGAGAATTCCCGTTAAAGCCCAAATCATGCTTTGATTTTAACAGGGAATTTTGACGGAGGCAACGATTTGAGTGCGCGGGATTGCGCAGGGACTACCGAGTGCGCCGCGGCTTTCCGCAAAATGTTTGGCGCAAGAGCTATTTCCTTTTTTTAAATATTATTTTTTCTCCCGAGCCGCTATATACCCGTAAATCTATATATTCAAGCGGAGTGTTATAAATATCCAATTTTAAAAGCGCTTTTTTCAATTTTAAAAATTGTTCTTCGTATGGTTTTTGCGCGTCCGTCATTATTGTAAAATACTTCTCGGTTTTTAAATGTAATTCTCTGGCGTAAGGTTTATATTCACTTTCCAAAATTCCCATTTTGAATTTTGTTTCAAAATAGTTTGTTGTTCCGAGGATATAATCTATTTTGTCTTTTGGCATGATAATTGAATTTGCTTCAAACGGTTTGTGTGTGACGATTTTTATGTACGGCAAATTTGGATTTTCCATGTTTGATTGCGCCGCGTAACCGATTTCGTTAATTATAAATTTATAAACGCCTCCGCCATCCACATAGTTAATTACATTCATCGCCAGCGGATATTCTGAAAATGAAATTCTTATTTTGTGCGGAAAATCTTTTTTTGCGGTAAGAAATTTAAATTCCGGATGGCCCATTCTTATTTTTTCCGCTATCGGTTCGATTTTTGCGAAAATAATGTTTTTGCCCATCAAGTTGTTGAAATAGTTTTTAATGAACGCGTTTTCGCTTTGAAATTCATCATAATCAATTACAACTTCATTGATTTTGAATGCCGGTGATAGAAATATCCAATAAATCGCCGCCAAGACGGTTCCGACTGCGAGCGTGATTACGGCTATTCTTTTTAATTTTTTCGGTTCCGGAGCGATATTTTTTATAATGTTTTTTTTCTTTTTGAAAAAGCCGGTTTTGTTGTTCAGGAGGGGAATTTTTCCATACGCGTAACGTTTCCCGCTCTGCGACGCATGTCTTTGCCTGCTAAAAAACATAACGAGTTTGAATAATTTATTCCATCTCTTTAAGCGTAGCTTGCTTTTTTGTTTCAATGCTTTCCCATAAAGCACGTTTTTTTTCCCGAGCTTTTGTCTTATTTCGCCTTTTACCCTGTGTGCTTTTTGGCCTCAAACTGGGGTTTGATTTTCCGCCGTGTTTATGGCTTACATGTTTGTTTGACATAGCCTAGTAAGATTATGCGAGAAGTGGGTTATTGTCAATGTTATGGACGCATATAATGGAGAATTCTAATAAAAAAGGCCGCGCGAAAATTCGGTGGCCTTT
>CAZNCD010000083.1:0-1175 GCA_964571575.1 uncultured Candidatus Peribacteria bacterium | reverse complement strand
AATTCATTTTCTTTGTGGGCCTGGCTTAATTGCCCCGTGCCAAAAATCACTCCTTCGATGCCGTGTTTTCTTATTTCGCTTAATTCCGCGGTCGCTTTATATCCGTAAACGCGCGTATCGAGCTTTTCCGATTTTAAGATGCGCTGCATAAATTTCACGATTTTTGAATTTATTGGAGTTTCCGCGGGATCGATTCGTTTTAGCAATGTTGTTTTGTTTGGCGCCGCAACTTGTTCCATCTCTCTTATGATTTGTTTCGGTTTTTCGGACGTTATAACGCGTCTGTCGATAATCATTGAAGCGTTATCCGGGACTACGTTTGGTGCGATTCCTCCTTTTATGACTCCGATATTTAATGTTGCGCGGCCAAGCAGTTTGTGCGAACGTCGGCTGATTTGTTTTTCGTATGATTTGATTTTTGGGATTACGGCCGTTAAACGTTCAATCGCGTTTATACCGAGTTCCGGCGCGCTTGAATGCGCGGTTTTTCCTTTTGCCGTTATTTCAAACCAATATTGGCCTTTATTGCATGTGATAAGTTTTCCGTTTGTCGGTTCGATTGTTATTGAATATTTTACGTGCCGCAAATTTGTTTTTTGAAGCTCCATCGCTTTTTTTATTCCAATGAAACTGTTTTCTTCAATCGCTGTCCAAATCATGCTGATTTGATCCGTTGGATTTTTTTGCAAAGCCGCCAAAAAACACGCGATACCGCCTTTCATATCCGCGCTTCCTCTGCCGAAAAGCTTGCTCTGCGCGATTTCTCCGGACGGATTGTATTTCCATTTTTTTAAATCGCCAAATGGAACTGTATCAAAATGCCCTTGAATCAAAAGCGGTCCTTTACCTATTACAATAACGTTAAACAGTTTATTGTTGATGAATTGTTTTATGGGTTTTAGACCGAGTTTTTTTAAAAAATCAAAAATATATTGACCGCACTCTGTGCAGTTGGCCGGCGGATTTTCCGAATTTAATCCGACAAGCTTTTTTGCAAGTAGAAGGGGACGGTTCTCTATACACAAATTATTATTTTTATGCATATGTAAATAATATATATCAATTTTTAGTCAGTAGGGAACCGTTTCCTTACCAACCGCCGCTTGCGCCGCCTCCGCCGGATCCGCCCCCGCCTCCGAATCCGCCCCCGCTTCCTCCAAAACCGCCGCCGCCCC
>CAZNCD010000082.1:0-4381 GCA_964571575.1 uncultured Candidatus Peribacteria bacterium | reverse complement strand
GGTTTGTAAAAAATAATCTGTCCGCGGATTTTTTTCACCCCGATTCTGGAGCCGATTTGTTTTTGTTTGTTTGAAACGTTTTTGTTGATAACGCTTAAAAGTTCGTCGATGTGGATCGATTCCAAATCGCGAGTGCTTTTGTTGAAATATTCGTAGATTTTTTCGATAATCAGTTTTTTCAAAAAATCTTCTTGGCTGCGGAGTTTTTCGGAATCGCAGATGATTTTTTTTGTCGTTGCGCGTTTGCAATTTCGGGTAATCCAATTTTTCGCGAGATTAGATAAAAATTTGTGGACTTCTCCGAAATATCGGCTTTTTTTGGCCATAATCCGATTAAAACCCGGATTGATTTTTAAAATCTGCGGCATCAATTTATGGCGAATGAGGTTGCGTTTTAAATTGGTATCAATATTGGTTTTATCCACGCGAAATTTTATTTGATGAGTTTTGCAATATTTTTCAATTTCTTTTTTATCGAAAGACAATAGCGGTCGCAATAAATCCCCGTTTTTTTCGGTCATTCCCGAAAGTCCGCGCAAACTTGAGCCGCGGATAAAATTGAATAAAACGGTTTCGGCGTTGTCCGTGCGATTATGCGCAAGAACAATGAATTTCGCTTTGTATTCACTGCGGACGCGGCGCAAAAATTCATATCTTTTGATTCTCGCGGCTTCTTCAAGATTCAATTTATTCGCTTGTTTGAATCGCGCGACATTGATTTTTTTTGTTTCGATTTGCAGCTCAAGACGTTTTGCCTCCGCGATAACAAATTTTTCATCCGCGTCGCTTTCTTTTCCGCGCAAAGAATGATTTACATGCGCGATAATAAGCCGTAAGTTCAGCTTGGGCGCAAGGTTGGCTATCAGGCGCAGCATACACATTGAATCGGATCCGCCGGAAACGGCTAAAATCAAACTCGAATCAACGCATTTATTTTTTTCCAGTATTTTTTCGACGAGATTTTTCATGTTTTCGCGCCAAGACAGGCTCTGCATTTATAAGTTTTATTATTAAATCGATATTATCATCTTTTTCCGCTTTATTAACGGAGATTTTGCCGCAAGCGCCGCATTTGTGCGAGATCATATATCCTTTTTTTGAATCCAATATCGTATATAAAGGTTTCATGACGCCGCGGCATTGCGAAAGTCTGTCTCCGGGAATTTTTTCATCAACATGGCGCGAAAATAAACATTTTCTGCAATGGTTTCTGCATGACGCGCCGGATTTTGGATTTTTTTTGCCGCACCACGCGCATATAAACGCTTCATCCATTACTATGAAATTTTTCCTTTCAGTATTCATGCTTTCAGTATATATTGAAATACGATATGGGTAAATTTTATGTTACCACAGCGATTCCTTACGTTAACGCTCCGCCGCATATAGGTTTTGCGATGGAGGCGCTTCAAGCTGATATTTTGGCGCGTTATCATCGCGGGCGCGGAGACGAAACTTTTTATCTGACGGGAACGGACGAACACGGTACAAAATTGTTTAATATTGCCAAAAAAGAAGATATTGCGCCGATTGAATTGGCGAATAAACACGCGGGAAAATATAAGGCTTTAACCGGCGCGTTGAATATTTCAAACGACGATTTTATACGAACCACCGAAGATAGGCATAAATCAAGCGCGCAGAAATTATGGAAGAAGCTTAAAGCAAAAGGCGATATATATAAAGCAAAATACGCCGGACTTTATTGTTCCGGATGCGAAGCTTATGTTCTTGAAAAAGATTTGGTTGAAGGAAAATGTTCGAATCACAAAGTCGCGCCGGAGCATCTTGAGGAGGAAAATTATTTTTTCAGATTATCCGAATATTCCGATAAAATCCGCGATTTGATTAAATCGGATAAGTTGCGGATTGTACCGGAGGCGCGTAAGAATGAAATGCTTAATATAATCGGAAAAGACGGACTTTCGGATGTCAGCTTTTCGCGTCCAAAGAAAAATTTAGCGTGGGGGATTGAAGTGCCTGATGATTCCGAGCATGTGATGTATGTTTGGTGCGACGCGCTTTCAAATTATATTACCGCGCTTGATTATGAAGGCGCGGCGGATGGCCGCGGCGGTCCTGAAAAAAGCCGCTCCTTGCTTTTCAAAAAATTCTGGCCGGCTGATGTGCATTTGATAGGGAAAGATATTTTAAGATTTCACGCGGGGATTTGGATTGGGATGCTTTTAAGCGCGGGGCTTAAAATTCCGCGCGCAATTTATGTTCACGGTTTCATCACATCCGAAGGCCAAAAAATGAGTAAATCGCTGGGGAACGTTGTTGACCCGTTTGAAGTTATAGATAAATACGGAGTTGATGCCGTCAGATATTATTTAATCCGCGAAATTCCGACAACTTCGGACGGCGATTTTAACAATGAACGTTTTGAAGTTTTATATAACACTGAATTGGCGAATAATTTCGGGAATTTGGTGAATCGCGCGTTTGTAATGACCGAAAAATATTTCGCGTTAAAAATCCCCGCGGGAGATGTTTCCGCAGAATGTAAAAAAGCAATTGCGTCCGCCAAAAAAACTTGGTCTGAGAATATAGAAAAATTTGATTTAAAAGCCGCGATTGAAGCCGTACTCGCGTTATCTGATTTTGGGAACAAATACGTTGAAGAAATGAAACCGTGGAAGTTGGCTAAGGAAAATCCGGAGTCGTTAAAAAGCGTTATTGCTGATTTGCTTGAGATTGTTAGGAGCCTTGCGGAAATGTTAAAAATCTTTATGCCCGAGACTGCTGAGAAAATTTTAAGCGCGTTCCAGCCAAACGGCGCAATAAAAACGCCTTCTGTTTTATTTCCGAGATTGCAGTTGCAGGGTCGCGAGTCGTGAGGCCGCGGCGCTTTCATCACTCCGGCGCGAAGAATAAAAATCCTATAAGCATTCTTATCGCCACTATGGCGGTTAATATGATAAGAAGGCCAAGCACAGTCCAAATCAGTTCTTTTTTCGCGGCATCGGTTTTGTTTGTGTCTCCGGTTGCCATTGTGTAGCTGACACCGGCGTTAACAACAAACAACACAGCTAAAGGCGCGGCGATATATATGAGTCCGCTTGCGATTTTTTGAAGAAGATAATTTATGCCTTTTGCGCCTGCGGGCTGGTCTTTTGGCGTGCCATTATTTTCTATTTCCACCACATCTTTCAGCGGAATCGGTACATTTTCTATATAATCTCGATTCAATTTTACTTGCGCATGAGCTGTCGGCGCGAGCGTTATCGGTATTGTTATCGGCATCAAAAGTCCGAACAATATAAGCAGAAGGGGAGCGCAAATGATGATTTTTTGTATTTTATTCATAATATTTTCAGCCTTGCTATGCCGATTGTTATTCCATACGCGACAGCTATGATTAATACGCCTAAAATTGTGTAAAGTGCGATGTTTTTGGCTTTTTTCAGAGTTTCGTCATCGCCCTGCGCGGAAACATACATAACTCCCGCGACAACGAATCCCACAACAACCAGAATTGTTGCGGCGCCGAGCAAAATTCTTGTTAGGCTGGCATAGAATTGAGGGTAATTTTCTCCAACATCAGGCAGATTTTTTACGTTTGACACTTTATCCTTGAGTTTATCATCTTTTATTATTTCAAATAACTCCATTCCTTTTGTCGGCGTTTGTGCGTACGATATTGCGGGCGCTGTCCAGGCCGCCAATACCAATCCGATTATTAAAAATGCGATTATTTTTTTCATATTTTAGAATGTGATGCTTGATATAACGGATACGATCGCATAGCCGAGAATCGATATTAAAAGACCGATTATCGCCCATTGCGCTTGTTTTTTTGCGCCTGTTATTGCTTCCGTGTTCCCGTAAGCGGTCATAAATCTTATTCCGCTTATCATAAGAAATATAAAACACAAAATTCCCGCGAATGCCATGAGAGCTTTTGTTATTCCCGGCAGAATTTTTGTTGCCGCGTACTCACCTCCGGTTTTTTCATTTGTTTGCGTTTCTTCTTCGGGTCCGGGCAAAGTTGAGGGTTTTGGGATTGAAAGCGTCGCGGGTGTTTCTTGCGCATGCGCTGTTTGCGGCCGCACGACTGCGGTTGCCGTTAATCCTAGCGCCATTAAAATAAAACTTATTACGATGATGATTTGTTTTGCTTTATTCATTGGATTGTTTAGATTGTAAAGAAGCTTGGGTTAATGAGATACAGAATAAACGCGGACATAAATAGTACGATAAGCGCCGTAAGCGACTGAAAAATTCTTTTTTTCGCGGATTCAACTCCCTGCGTGTCTCCGCCAGCCGCGGAAATTTGTATGCCGCTTACAATCATTATCAAAACACAAACTATTCCTGCGATAGAAGCGGCCCAGCGGTAAATCATTCCGACGTATTTTGCGATTAAATCAACGCCTCC
>CAZNCD010000081.1:0-4549 GCA_964571575.1 uncultured Candidatus Peribacteria bacterium | reverse complement strand
TGTTTCGCAATACCAAGTATTGCTTGGCCCGCAATTTCCGCTTGAACTTGTTTTGATTGCGAATTTGACTGTGCCTTGGACATAATATGCGATTGCCGGCGTGTTTGCGTTTATTGTTGTAATGCCATTGAACCAGTTTGGGGTTGGAGTGTTTGCGCGGGATAGGGGAGTAGTTGCTATTGAAACATCGCTGTAGCCTACTACAATGCTATCTACGGATTCGGCTGACGACCATGTGGAAGTCCTTTGTCTGTAATAAACAGTTGTATCTTTGACGTAGCTTATATGCGGAGTTCCCGCGTTGTCGAATATCAAGGATATGCTTGGGTAATTTTGTCCGCTGGTTGATTCTATTGTTTCTGTTGTCCATGAACCGCTGGAATAGTACGCGTATCTAAGAAATGTAACGCTGGGGCTTGGATTCCACGTTGTATATAAAATTGCCGGATTGTTAGTCGCTGGGTCGTATGATGTTTTTATTTGGGTTACAGTATTGCTAGCGTCTATTGTTTCTGTTGTCCAGTTTGGGGTGAATTTTTGGATGCGGTGATTACTATAATCGGATGCGTATACATTTCCGCTGGAATCAACAACGAGTCCTGTGACATAATTGAATTGTCCATTCCCGCTTCCGCTGCTTCCCCATTGCGTTATATAATTTCCGCTCGAATCGAATTTTTGAATGCGGTTATTGGTGTTACCTTCGCCGACATAAATATAATTATTCGCATCTGCGGCAATTGAAAATGGTACATCGAATTGCCCGTCTCCGCTCCCCAGACTTCCCCACTGACTTGCATAAATTCCGCTCGAATCGAATTTTTGGACGCGATTATTGTTGGCATCAACAATATACATGTTGTTGTTTGAGTCTATAGCTATCGCTTCCGGACCATTAAACTGTCCGTCTCCGCTTCCGGCGCTTCCAAATTGTGAAACATAAATTCCGCTCGAATCGAATTTTTGAACGTTATTATTTGAATTATCCACAACATATATATTTTCGGTTGAATCTATCGCTATTGAAAATGGTGCATTAAACTGTCCGTTTCCGCTTCCGGCGCTTCCGAATTGCGAAACATAAATTCCGCTCGAATCGAATTTTTGCACGCGATAATTTGATCTGTCAACAATATATATATTCCCACTTGAATCAAAATCCATTCCTATCGGATAATTAAATTTTCCGCTTACGCTTCCGCTTCCTCCCCATGTCTGCGTGAATCTGTATGTTGATATTGTTCCCGCGTTTGAAGTTGTCACGGGGTCGCATGTTGAATAATCAGAATCGCCGTTTCCATTTGTCGCTTTCACCCTGAGGTAATATTGCGTGTTGCGCGCCAGATTATTGACGCTATAGCCGGTTGAATTAAGCGCGATTGTGGAAGAAACGGTTGTGTAGGTTATGCCGTCCGTTGATTTTTCCAACACAAAGTAAGTTTCACTGTCCGAATTATCAGTCCAGCTTACTGAAACTGAATTTTCACCTTGCGCGGAAGCGGCGCAGCTTGTTGGCGCGGATGGCAAACTTTGATATGTAAATTTTTGAATTGTATTTAAATTTGTGTCCGAAACATGCAAATTTCCGCTTGAATCAAATGCCGACGCGGTTGGGTATGTAAATTGGCCGTTTCCTGCGCCGTAGCTTCCGATTATGTACCATAAATTTCCGCTTAGATCATATACTTTTATTTGATATTCGATTAAGGTCGCAATATACAAGTAGTTATTTCTGAATTTTATATTTGTTGTATTTGATGTTGTTGTCCATTGACTTACATATGTTCCGCTCGAATCGAATTTTTGTACGCGATTATTTCCCGTATCGAGTACATATATGTTTCCGCTTGCGTCAAAAACTATTCCATGCGGTTGATTGAATTGCCCATTTCCGCTTCCCGAACTTCCAAATTGCGAAACATAATTTCCGCTTGAGTCGAATTTTTGCACGCGACTGTTTGACGTGTCCGTCACATATATATTTCCGCTTGTGTCGAGCGCGATTCCGTAATTGTCGCTTCCAAGATATCCGTTTCCGGTTCCGTATCCGTTTCCGTATGTTGCCAAAAGACTTCCGCTTGAATCATATTTTTTTATGTATGAACTTTCCGTTACAAATATATTGTTGCTTGCATCAATTGCTATTGCTTCCGTTGAAGACGAGTTCCATTTTGCCACATAAGCGCCGCTCGAATTGAATTTTTGGACTCTACCATTCCATATTTCAACAACATACGCGTTGTTTGACGAATCAAACGCAATATCAACAGGGTAATCCAGCTGACCATTTGCATTTCTCGTACTGCCGAATTGACTTACATACACACCGCTTGAATCGAATTTTTGCACGCGCGGACCATTCGTTCCTCTGTCTGCGGTAAATATATTCCCGCTTGGGTCAACGGTAATACCGAGCGCAGTGTCTCCATATAAATATCCGTTGTCGCTTCCGTATCCGTTGCCGTATGTTGCCAAAAGACTTCCGCTTGAATCATATTTTTTTATATAAGAGTTTGATATCGCGTATATGTTGTTACTTCCATCAATAGTAAGAGCGTACGGGCCGCTTGTGGTTGCCCATTGAGTTACATATGCTTCGCTTGAATCGAATTTTTGTATTCTGGAATTCCCGGTATCCGCAACATATATATTTCCACTCGAATCAATTGCGATATCGCGCGGGGAGCTCAATTGTCCGTCGCCGCTTCCGGAGCTTCCAAATTGGTTCACGTATGTCCCGCTTGAATCGAATTTTTGAACCCTGTTTTGTTGCGGGTCGACTGCAAATATATTTCCGCTTCCGTCAACAGCCACAGCCTCTGCTTGATAAAACTGGCCGTTTCCGCTTCCGTAACTTCCAAAGCTTAAAAGTTGAGTTCCTGTTAAATCGAATGTTTTAATTGTATAATTAGTTTGATTAGCCGTATATATGGTACTGCCGGATATTTTTATATCCGATGGGCTTTCAACTGTCCATTTGCTTACGAATGTGCCTGTTGAATCGAATTTTTGAACATTATTTCTTCCTCGATCCGCAACATATATATTTCCGCTTGAATCAACCGCTACTCCTTCCGGATATCTAAATTGTCCATCTATCCAGTCAAGTCCCCATGTTTCCGAATAGGTGTAGCTGTTGTCGGCATGCGTGATATTTGGATTTGGATTTAAAACAGAAGTAACAAGTCCGACAAATAAAAACGCAATTAAAAGTATTCCTGAAAGCGGTATCGCTTTGCGACAGTTATTTTTAACGCCTGTGTTGCCTTTGGCAATGGCGTGATGTGTTTTTTTTGGCAGCATAAAGAAAGAGGGGATGGGCTATGTATTTTATAAAATTTTACCACAAAATAAAACGCAATAACAAAGTTTTATAAATTTTGCGATTTGCGTTTTTTGGACGTTGATTGATTTTTAGGCTGTTGTTTCCGCGGCAAGTTTTTTTTCTTTCTCCGAACTCATCATTTTGATTTCAACCTCAACTCCGGCGGGAAGGCTTAAATTAGATAAAGATTCGATTGTTTTTGGAGTACATTCGGTGATGTCAATCAAACGTTTGTGCGTTCGCATTTCAAATTGTTCGCGCGCGTCTTTATGTACAAAAGTGGATTTGTTAACCGTAAACTTTTCGATTTTTGTCGGAAGGGGAATGGGGCCTAACACCAGCGCGCCCGTTTTTTCGGCAATATCGATTATCAGTTTCGTGGATTGATCCACTATTTTGTGGTCAAAAGCGAATATCTTAATTCTGATTTTCTGTTTTATCGACATTTCTTTGTTGGTGTTACTTATTTCTTTTTTATAAGGGCCTGTGTTCGCTTGCGGTGTCGCTTTGCGACAGTTTATTTCCATAGACCTGTGTTTCGCTGTGCGGAACGGTCTGTGCGGCGAACGGCCTGTTCGCGACGTTTATTTTTAGCACCTGTTGAGCCTTGTGGCGAACGGCGTGGGTGTTAAAGAACTGGGCGCTACGGGTGCAATTTTAAATTTTAGGCGCCTCCCCCCGTCTGTTTCCCGCCCGCCTTCGGCGGATACGCGGCCTTTGGCCGCGTGTTATTCTATGATTTTCGCAACAACTCCTGCTCCGACTGTTTTGCCTCCTTCGCGGATGGCGAATTTTGTGCCCTGATCAAGAGCTACGGGTACGCCGAGTGTTACAACCATTTTTATGTTATCGCCGGGCATAACCATTTCCACGTTTGCGGGAAGTTCAATTGTACCGGTAACGTCCGTTGTCCTGACATAGAATTGAGGTTTGTATCCTTTAAAAAACGGCGTGTGGCGTCCGCCTTCCTCTTTTGTAAGAATATAAACTTCAGCATCAAATTTTGTGTGCGGTGTGATTGACCCCGGTTTTGCGACAACCTGTCCGCGTTCAATATCTTCTCTTTCAACGCCGCGCAGAAGAAGACCGACATTATCGCCGGCGCGTCCTTCGTCAAGAAGCTTGCGGAACATTTCAACGCCCGTAACAACAACTTTTTTTGTCGGTTTTATTCCGACGATTTCAACTTCTTCGTTGATTTTTACAATACCCTGTTCGACTCTT
>CAZNCD010000080.1:0-4576 GCA_964571575.1 uncultured Candidatus Peribacteria bacterium | reverse complement strand
CGCAATTTCCTTATCACATCAAAAGAAGTCACACCGGAAGGCTTATCAACAACCAAAAACCCACTAAGCGCATCTGATCCGCCGTTTGCGCCCGCAGCGGTAGATTTTTTCGCCGCCAAATTTTTTGCCGCCAAATTTTTTGCCTCCGTTTCCATTAAATTTCAACTTTTATTTCACGATTTAAAATTTCACGAATAACGTTTTTATCGTTCCACGGAATGCACTTCCTGCGCAGCATCATTATTTCTTCGCATCCCTTTCCGGAAATAACAATCGTATCATTATCTTTTGCGATACTAAGCGCGAGTTTTATAGCTTCGCGCCTGTCTGGGATTTTCCAGAATTTATTTCCCTCGCGCCGATGCACCCCCTTTGCAATCATCTCAATAATTTCAATTTCATCTTCATCGTAAGGATCATCATCCGTCAAAATAATATAATCCGCGTATTTATCCGCAATGGCGCCCATAATCGGTCGTTTACCTTTATCCCGACCTCCGCCGGTCGCTCCAAAAACAACAATCAATTGACCGCCTGATTTTTCCGCATCAATCAATTTTCTGTAAACCGAAAATAATTTTTCAAGCGCATCTTCCGTATGGCCGTAATCAACGATTATTTTAAATCTCTGACCGCAATTTACTTCCTCAAATCTGCCCGGAATAGTTATCGCTTTCTCCAAAGCTCTTTTTATAACTTCAAGAGAAATATGTTCCGATAAACCAACGCACGCGGCCGCAAGCGCGTTGTAAATGTTGACATCACCGATTAAACGCAAATTTATGTCCACACGCCCGAAGGGCGTATTGAATTCAAAATTCGAACCATCCGAACGCAATTTAATATTTATCGCGCGGAAAAGCCCTCCATGAATTCCGTACGTGTATTTTTTATCCGCATCGTGCTGATTAAAATATTCAAAATTTTTCTTGTCGTCAATATTTAAAACCGAAGAGGTTAAACCTCGATATTTACGTTTATATAAAAGCAAATTCTTGAAAAGCCGTTCTTTCGCGCTTCTGTATTTTTCAAAACTTCCGTGATATTCAATATGATCCGGCGTTACGTTTGTTATAACCGCGCTTTGAATATCAACCCCCCATGTACGCGATTGCGCAAGGCTGTGCGATGAAATTTCAAGAACAGCGTGCGTACAGCCTTCATTCACGAGCCTCCGTAAAAATTTTTGTATGAAAAACGGACTCTGTGTAGTCATCTTTGTAACATTCGTCCATTTTTTATCTTTAACGCGAAAATTTATTGTCGATGCCATACCGACGCTAAAACCGGCCGCGGATAAAATATCCGCTATCAAATTTACGGCTGTTGTTTTGCCGTTTGTCCCCGTAACGGCAATCACTCGCAAACTGCGCGACGGAAATCTGTAAATCAAAGCCGCCGCGATCGCAAGAATTTTGTGATACGTTAACCTTAAAGGATTTGTGTCGGAAATTAATTTTCTAAACCAATTCAACATTTTTTAAAAGTTTTTTGATTCGCATAACATCGCGTTTTATTTGCTGCGCCAACGCGCTGACCGAAGCGAATTTTCTCACACCTCGAACCCGCTTTACAATATTTAATTCCGCGATGCGTACGCGACCGAAAACGCAAACACCGATTAAATGAACTTCCAATCGCGGACGCGATATTCCAAAATTGTATTTTGGCCCATAATAAAGCGCGCCTTTATATTTTTTACCGCCAATCTTCATAAAACACGCGTAAACGCCTTGTTCAAGCCTTAACGCGCGCGGTTTTGCAAAATTTATTGTCGGAAAACCCAAACGCCTTCCCTCCCCCAATCCTTTTATAACTTTAAGCTTCATTGTTGAATTTCGCCTCCGTCCCCGATTATTTTTTGGCTAAACCGAAACTAACGCCCATAATCATCCAAAATTGCAAAGCCAGATCATTTTTCCAAAAAGTAACGTCAAAAAGTCCGTGCACAAAAATTATCAACATCATCGCGCAAAGCAAAACAATAAATCTCTTGCGCACATCATTAACCTTTGATTTAAGAAGAGCAAACAATTTAAACAACAGCAGCAGGAATATCGCAAAACCAAAAATGCCGAGATTAAGCCACGTTTCCATCAACAAATTGTGCGAATGAAGATTGTCGGACCTGACTGGATCGCGTCCCAAAAATTCTCTGGCGCGACGCGCGTATTCATTTTGAAATCCGCCAAGCCCTATTCCAAAAACCGGATTTTTCAAAAGAAGTTTACTCCCAACTTCCCATACTTCAACTCTAATGGCAGAAGAAGTCGTGCCTTTAAAATCCATAACCGTATTAAATTTCCATCTATCATATTTCGGCACTATTATGCCGAAAATCGTTATCAATATAACAACAAGTATGGAGATTTTTTTGATGCTGGAATCAAGCGATTGTTTCCACGGAGAAAAGAAATAATGATACACGCCGTAAAAAATCAAAGCCGCCGTAATCCCCAAAAACGCGCCGTAAGAATTCGAAACAACAAGAGCAAAACCGGTTACAAGAGTAAAAACCAAATAAATAAAAAACAGCGCGAGATTTGTTTGCTCAACCTCTTTTCTGAACAATTTTATAAAAACTTTCTTCCACCACGGCAATTCGATTGTTTTTATGTTTTGCCATGCTGAAATCGCGCTATAACAAAAAGCCGGCGCAAGAAAAAACGCCAGATAATTGGCTGACGCAAAAGGCCCTGTTGCTCTGGTATCAATCAAAAATCCGTGAAGATATTGATAAATCGCCCACATAGAAAGAACAGCCGCTGAAAAAGTATAAGCGTCAAGAACACGTCTTGCATCCGACAAATTTTTCATCAAACTGCGCACTATGAAAAAATACAAAATCGGAGCGAAAATCCAGCTTTTTAAAATCCCAAAAGCGTGATCCTTCCCAACAGCGGACGTCAAAAACGCGGCAATAAGCGCAAAAAGAGAGAACAACAAAACCCACACGTCAATCCTGCGCCACACTCCTTTATCAAAAAAATTGCCCGCCCATTTGAAAATATCTTTATAAAAACGAATTCCAAAAACAACCGTGGTCGCGTAAATAAACAATTCGACTATCGTAAACGGAATTCCGTAAAAATTAAATTTTAGCAAATATAACGGAAAAAGCGCGGACAGCGCAATCGTAAAAAATCTTGGGTAATTATATGCAAGCACCGCCCATGCAACAAAAAGAGCAATGTAAGTAATTTCCATGGTAATTTATATTAATTGATATCAATGACTCCGTATGTTCCATCTACACGCATATAAACAACTGATGTGCGCCCCGTATCAATATTGTTAAACACGAAAAAATCGTGGCCCAACAACTCCATTTGCTCAAGAGCCTCTTCCTCGTACATCGGCTTAGAATCTTTAAAGGTTTTTCGTTTTAGAATTTTTTTTATTTCCTTGAATTCTTCCTGCGTACCGGCAATCTGTTCAAGTGTGGATTCCGGCATAAATTCCCCCGAATCAGTGCGTCTATGAAGTTTTCCTTTGTATCTTTCAATCTGTCTGCGCAATTTTTCTTCGCACAAATCAACCGCCTCTTCCAAAGTTTTACCGTTTACTTCCGCGCGGATCAACGCATGCGGAACAATCATTGTAACTTCAACCGAAATATTATGGTCGGTTGTTTTTAATTTGTTTTCCTTGATGCTCACATGGACTTCCATGGATTCATCATTGATTCTGTCAGCCAATTTTCCCAAATGCTCTATTTTCTTGGTAATATATTCTTTTTGCGCATCAATCAAATCCAAATGGCTTTTTATAAATTGAATATTCATACTTCTTTTATTTTACCATACTCGCGACCTTAAAAGGGGCAATTAAATCCAGAATGGCTTTTTTGGAATCTGGCGAGTTTGTTACTCCCGAAGCAACCAAAATGCCCTGCGCGCCAAGTTCAAGCGCGATACGAACATCCTCGCTGTTTTTCACGCCTGCGCCAACAAGAACTTTTTCTTTACCGATTAACTCAACGGATTTTTTAATAACATCTGGCTGGGCTTTTGAAACCGAAATATCCCCGCCAATCAATTCCGAAGGCTCAACAGCAATCAAATCCGGTTTGAATTTCATGACTTGCGCGCCTTTTTCAGCCGTGTTCGCGCACGCAACAACAAATAATCCCGCCGCATGCGCCATTTCAATGCTTTTTTGCAAAACATCATCCGAAATCTGGTGCTCAGAATGATTTAAAAGCGTACCGGTCGCGCCCAAGCTTTTCATCAATTTCGGCGGAACAAAACCTGTTTTCGCGCCAAAATCAACCGGATCAATATGTTGTGCGAAAACTGGAATTGAAACAGCGACACAAACCGCCGCAATATCAACCGCGGAAACGGCAATCGCAATGCTTAAACCGGTTTCTTTTGCTGCCTCATCGTGAATTTTAGCAAGAGTTACAGCGTTTAAACCGGTGGACTTTTCGTACGCTTTAAAATTCACAAGAAGAAGTGGAAGCTTCATGTCTATCAATCTATCATAAAATCCGCGGCCTTACAACAACCAACGGATTCAAACCAAGAATGCAAGAAACAAGGAACCAAGATATTTTTTAAGAGAAACTAACCGA
>CAZNCD010000079.1:0-4585 GCA_964571575.1 uncultured Candidatus Peribacteria bacterium | reverse complement strand
GGCTGTTTTGGCTGTTTTGACGGATTGTTCCGACTGCTGTTTTTTATTCTTAATCAGCGCCAGCAAATTTTCGTATTTTGTTTTAAGATCGGATGGAATTTCGCATCCTGCTGTTTCTAATTTTTGATAAGCGTTGAACGCTATCGGAGCGCTGAGCGGCCCGCCTTCTTTTATGATTTCTTCGTAGTAAGCCACTCTGTTCTCAAGGTTATTGACAAGCGGATCGCAGAGAATTTTGTTGTCAATGTTTGTTTTTATTTGCTGTATTTCGGGCTTATCCTTGCACAGGGGCAAAGTGCTTATGTCACTGTAAAGACTTTTCAGATTCAGCTCCTCGTCTTTCTTAAGAGGCGATTTATCCAATAATTCATTGATTTCCGCTATCTCTTCGTCGCACATTTTGTTATATAATGCTAACATTTTCTCCTTCATTTCGTTTTCTTTTTGAATGTATTCATCTTCATCACCATCACAAAACCATGCTTTCACGCAAGATGTATTTCCTTCTTGACCTTCTTCTTGACTGTGGCACAGTTTTTTATCTAAAACTGTTTTATATTCCGTATAATAATCATTTGGTGCGGTTTTTAAGTCGGTTTTATAATCCCCTCCATTTAGCCTTTTATATGCCTTATCGAATTTTTTTATAATATCGTCCAGGGATGTTTTGGTCGCAGAGCATGCGCTGTCCGCTTCTTTCAGCATTTTTTCTATTCCATCATTGTCAAATGATTTCCCGTCGTAATCAGTTTTGCAGTAAGGAACTTCCGGGGAAAGTCCGGGATACTTGTTTTTTTGATAATTCGAGATCTCATTCTTATATTCTAAGAAGGCATTTGTGATGCTTTGCGTATCCATAAAAACTATAGAGATTTCCTCTTTTAATGAAGCCTTATATAGCGTTTTAAAGTCGTCAAACTCTTTTTTTGCACTGTTCAACGCGTTTATATCTTTGTCGTTGTAAGCTTTTTTCGCTTTCGTGAATAGCAGTTCAGTGATTTTCTGCACGACATTTTCACAGATATTTATATATGATTCCGCCGCTTTCAGCACTTCATCGATCTTAAATTCCCGATTAGTGTCCTCTTCAACGTCTACAGGAATAGCATCATAGCCGCATTTCTTTCTGGCATTTTCACTTGATAGAAACAGGTCGTAAGAGAATTTCACTTTATTGTAATGTCTTTCACTATAAATTGGCATTGAGGTGGAGTAAGAAACATCTTTATCGTAAGAATCAGAATATAATCCATTAATAATCCCCTTAAAATATGTTGGCATAAAGGCTGTGGAGTCAGCGCATAAAATTTCTTCCGGCGTTGGTGTTTGCGTTGCGCTTCCTTTAAATAACTTCCCCTGTCCCGCAAACGCAAAAAATCCCGCGGTGCCTATCACAAGGCCTATCGCCGCGAATATCGCCAATGTTTTTATGTTTGTCTTGTTCATTTTTTGTTTTTGCGCCTTGCGAATCTTGCCGCTCCATAACTTGCCGCGCCGCTCGCCGCCGCGAATATCAAATATATAAGCGCTTCCGGACCGGTTTCAGCTGTTTTTTTCACGCGTTTTGCGGCGGTTGGTTTTTTAGCCGCGGGTTTTTGCAATTGCGATGCCGTTGTGTTTGCCTGATATGTTATAACCTGCGTTGGGGTTGGTGTCGGCGCGGGAGCAATAACCGGCGTTGGTTCGGGAGTTGGTTCGGGTGTTGGTGTTGGTTCCGGCGGCGCTGTTTTTTGCGCGTTCGCTATGTATTTCTTGGTTTTTGATTGAAGCGCAAGCGGGACTTTGCATCCGTCCTCTTTAAGAGAATCAAAGGCGGTTTGAACATCGTCCGCGGATTCGTTTGAGCTCATCAATTCTTCCAGAGTTTCTGTTTTCGCGGAACATTTCGCGAATGTTCCGTATTTTGCCGCAAGCGCGTCCGTCATACATGAAGGATATTCTTGTTGAATGTTTTCAAAATACGTGTCAGCTAACACGGCGTCATTGTTCGTCATCGCGCTTGAAAGCTGACTTGTCAACCCTGTGCAATTTTCAGCAATCGCTTTCTGATACGCGGAAAGAGTATCTTCGTCTATCTCGCATTTTGGATTGGATATGAGCGGGATTTTATTTTCTTTGAGCTCCTGCGCTTTTTTGAGATCCGGCGTTGCGCTGAAAATAGCTGTTTTTAAATCCTGATTCGCTTGACCGCATGTTTTTATATTTTCGTATTGGGTTTTTGCGAGTGCGTCAGCCGAGCAATTGTTTGTCTCGGCAAATTTTGCGAATTCCGCATCCAACGCCGCGATTTTTTCATCAATGCTTTCAGCCGCATCATCCGCAATCAATGCCGCAAACGAGTTGTTTAAAGCCGCGCAGAGTTCCGCGCTTGCTTCCTGCGCGCCAAGCGCATTTTTATACGCTTCTTCTATATTGTCCGGCAATATACAAGATGCCGGAGATAATTTATCGTGCAGAATTTTTAATTCCGCTAAATTCGCTTTCGGATTTTCCGTCATTGTTCTTATATCAAGCGCGAGAGCCGCGCACTGCGGACTTAATTTTGGAGCGATGTTTTTTAATTTGCTGTGCGTAATATCCGATATCGTACATTGCTTCACGTTAAGACTGTTATAAATATTCAGCGCTTTCAAGCCGTCTTTATCGTCAATCGCTTTTTTGAGATTATCCAAATCCGCGCCGCAGTTTAAAATCAATGTCTTGTATTTTGCTTCTTGCTCCGCGCCGAAATCGCATTTATAACCTGAGGTAATTCCTTTTGTTATATCATTGTTTTCGTGATTTGATTTTGCGTTTTCTATATTGTTTTTATCAAGAGCTTTTACAAGCAATTCAACTCTGTCTCCGCATAATTCATCAAAATATTTTGCAACTTCCGTCATATATGGAGATTCCGGACATGTTTTATCGGTGATGCTGTTTTTTAGAGATGAGTAGGCGCTGTTTGCAGCTGCTTTATTTCCTTTTTCAAACGCGGATAAAAACGCTTCTTGTAATTGCGAGCATTTTTGTATTTGCTCCGCGCTTTGTCCGGCAGTCAACGCTTGATATTTTGTTTCCATTTCCGTTGGTATATAACATTTTCCGGATATCGCGATATTCAAATTATCCAAAAAATCATGCAGGGTTTTTGCTTGTTCTTTTGCTTTTCCGTTGTTTGCGGCGCTTGCGGCGGCACCAAGCGCTTTTACAAGCTCGTCTTTTTTGCCTTCGCAAAGTTTTGATCTGTAATTTGATAAACCTATGTTGAAATCCGACGGACATTCGGCTTTTTTCTGGATCGCGGTGATTTCATCAAACAGCGTTTTCGCTTCTGCGAATTTTCCTTCTTCTATTTTGGTTTCAAAATCGTATATTTTTTGCACGCAGGGGGCGGCAAAATTCATCGGACAGTTATTGCTTTTTAAATTTTCGTATGCTTCTTTTGTTTTTGCGTAATCTCTGCCGTCTTTCATCGCAAAAGAAAATTTGTTGGAAAGCGTTTTGCAGTTTTGTGTTGCGACGGATTTAACAGCGCCGGCTATCGCGCCCATTTGTTCCGCAAGATTCGTTGGAATTGCATACGGCGATGTTCCTGTTTTATCAGTTGCGTTCGCCGGGGCGGCCAGCGTCAAGTTTTTGGCGGATGTTGCGGCGGATTGCAGACCCATTGGACCAATCGGTTTTTTTGGGACGGAAAGAGCGAATTTTGGCAGGTCCGCTTTTGGCGTTTCTGCGTTTATTATTTCTTTCGCTTTAGCTTTCTCATCACTTAATTGGCAAAAATCAATGAGAAGCTCTTCAGGTATATTATTATCGACGAAAGCATCTTCTTTTAATAAAAGGCTAGTCAATGCAGCGATATTTTCAGGGTTTTTTATCGCTTCGGCGATATCTGTCTTAAAAGTATCGCATTTTAATTGATCTTCTGCTTTCATTTTGTTGACTTCATTTTTCGGATAGATATCATAGTTGCAGCCGCTTTTATCTTTATAATTTGTGCTGTTTTCGTATTGTTCCACAAGGCTATAATATGGATTGTAATTGCTAATTAATTCAGCGATATTTGCGCTATTAATCAGGGATATCCATGCATTGTACAGTTTAAGGCTAAAATCATCACAATTAAGTGTTTGTTTTGGGATTTTTGTCTCATGGTAGTCCGAATCGCCAGGCGCTAATCCTTTATACAGCCCGCCGCCTGTAAAATATACGGTTGAACCGATCATTGCGGCTGCCGTAAACATTATCGCGATGTTTTTTAAGCTCAAAAATATCCTTACGCGGATTCCAAGGGGAATTTTATACTCCTCGTTTTTCAGATTTTTTGGGATCATTTTTGTTTTTGTTTCATGCGGTTATCTCATGCGGCTATTTCATGCGGCGCGAATTTGACTGTATTGACTGTATTGCTCAGGGCGAACTCGCGTCTGTTTTATCTATATATTATAGCAAATTTTTGGGCGTTTGTTAAGGCAAAAAGATGGAAAGCCGGTAAGGCCATATAATATTGAGGCGAATAGAATCGGGCGCATGCCGTGTCAGAAATAGTGAGTATATACTCACCTTCAGTTTTCGCAAGGGATTTTCCGTATAAAAGCTTTAC
>CAZNCD010000078.1:0-4699 GCA_964571575.1 uncultured Candidatus Peribacteria bacterium | reverse complement strand
GGTTTTTTTAACCGCAACCGCAATCGGATACGCTGTAATGACTTTTGGAAGATGAGTATCCAACTCCGCTTTATTTTTTTCGTAATCCGCGAGCGTTATATTCGTTGATTGTTCAAGAACGCTGGCTTTTGGCGTAATCGCGACCGTAACGCCCGGCAAAGCGATATAAGCAATCGTCAAAAGTATCAAAACGCTTATCGAAACAAGCGCAATCAAAGCCTGTTTGTTCGGCGCGATCAAAACCAATTTTCTGTTTATCGTTTCTTTCATCGGCGCGAGAACATCGTCATTTTTTTTTCTTCTAAAAATATTAAAACCTTCCGGCAATATGGAGCCCGAAGTTTTTTTCCCGCGCTTCAGCATTTCGGAAATGGAAAGTTTTCTGCTTTTTAAGCGCGTCGGAGTTTCGTCTTCAATCGTATTTATCGCGGCTTTTAAAGGACTGATTTTTATCTCATTTTCTTCATGCGCTTTCCATTGCGTCAAAATCGGCAGGCCTTTTTGATCAACGCGGTTATAAACCGGAATTCCGATTTGTCCGCAAAGATGAATCCCGTTTATGTCATTTGTTATGATTGAGATTTTTTTGCCCAAATCTTCAACCTTCTTTTTTAAGATTTTAAGATTCACAAGGCTTTGGAAAATGACAGCTTGTCTTGGCACGACAATATAAAGATCTTCGATTTTCGTAGATTGCACTTTGTCGTATAAACTCGTTACCTCATCGTCTATTTCCGCGTATAAAATCTTTTTCGCGGGGATTGTTTTTTCCGCGGTTTTTTCAGTATCCGATTTTTTTTGCGAAGGTTCGTCGGTCATAATTTATAATGCGGCCTAGCGGCCGCGTGTTAAATTTGCATTAAACGCACGACTTTTTTAAGCAGTTTAGACAAAACATATTCCTCTCCGATAAATTCTAGCGCAATATTCGCCAAAGCTAAAGGCGTCACGTCTTCGGGTCCGTTTAATAATTTTGTTTCATCGCGCATCGCGCCGACATTCTTGGGAGACAGAAAATTGACCGTCGGCTTTCTTACAAACGGCAAAGTTTTAACCCACTCGCGGCTGTCCAAAACTTCTTTTATTTCCGGGAGCAAAGCTCCGCCGCCGCATAAATAAATTCTCGACGGGAACATGTCTATATTTGTAAATTCGTTTAACGTCAAAATAATTCCGGTAAGCCACACGTCCGCATCGCTTTTCATCGCGTCGCGCACGAGTTTGCTTGAATGTTTTTCCAGTTTATCGGTGCTATATGCGAGTTTGATTCTTTCCGCATCAACAAAAGAAACATTCAAGCTTTGCGCAACGCGTTTCGTGAATGTCCGTCCGCCGATTGTAAACATTTTTGTTCCCTCGACGCGGCCATTTCTAACAACCGCGACATCCGTTGTTCCGCCTCCGACATCAATGAATATCGCGTTTAAATTCGCATTTTCCTGTTCCCCGAGGCATCTCGTGAGAGCATAAGGTTCCGCGGCGATGGAAAGCAATTCCATTCTAAGTTCAGCGGCAATAGTCTGTAAAGCGCCATAGTGGACAAGCGGAGCGAAAGCGTTAAAAATACTTATACTGACATCGCGCCCTTGAAATCCAATTGGGTTGCTGACCCGATATCCGTCGATTGTAACATCCGCAATGGCGGCGTTTACAAGCTTTACGTCAATCTCGTTGTATCCGGTTTCATAAGCCAATTGCGCGCGCACCTGATCAAACGCTTTCCATTGAATTTTATGGACAATATTTTTTAATTCCGCCAAATCTATTTTTATATCCGGTTCGCGCCGCGTGTAATTCATTGTTAAAGTTGCGCCCTTCACAAGTTCTCCGGCGATTCCGATAATCATTTTATCCGGATCGACGTTTGACATTTTTCGGGCGTCATTTATCGCGTCGTGACAGTTGGAAATCACGCCCGCGATATCCATCACCGTTCCGCTTTGCATGTCTCCGAGACTTTGGCCTTTTTTCCCGACGCCTACAACGCGGCCTTTGGTGCCTTCGCAATCGCATATAAACGCTTTTACAACCTCTGTGCCAATATCAAGCGCCAGATAAAAATTACCCTTCCTTCGCAGTGTTGAAGAAAATAAACCCATAGTTTTTTCGTGAGCTTTTCTATATTAGTCGCTTGATGAAAGAAAATCAAAGAAAGTTAAAGAAAATTAGACCTTTAAAATCCGGCCGCAAGAAATTATAATAAAAAAGTATAATCCTAACCCCCCCCACAAATGCGTCTGCAAAATAAAACCGCTATTATCACGGGTGCTGGAAGCGGCATCGGTCTCGCCATCGCAAAAATGTTTATCAAAGAAGGAGCGAATGTATGCGCAAGTGTCCATAAAGAAGAAGATATTGAAAATCTTTCGCGCGAACTGAATACGGCGCTTGTCGTAAAAATGGACGTTACAAAAAATGAAGACGTTGGAAGAACTGTGGCGAAATGCGTCGAAAAATTCGGCGGAGTGAATATTTTAGTAAATAACGCCGGCATTTATAAAGGAGCGTCTTTCCATGAAATGACGGAAAAAGACTGGGATTTTGTAATGGATGCGGATTTGAAGGGCGTATATAGATGCACAAAAGCTGTTTTGTCGAAAATGCTTGAAAAAGAAAAAGGGAAAATCATAAATATAGCTTCAATCGCCGGACTCATCGGCTTTGCCGGCAGTTCCGCTTATTGCGCGGCAAAGGGAGCGGTTGTCAATCTTACAAGGGATCTTGCGCTTGAATACGCGGTTAAGAAAATCAACGTGAATTGCATTTGTCCGGGAGTTATAAAAACAAAGATGACGGAACCGTTTTTAAATGATCCAAAAATGAAAGCCCGGCTTGTTGCGGCAATTCCTTATCCCCGCATCGGAGAACCGGAAGATATAGCTTATCTGGCTGTTTATCTCGCATCAGATGAGTCTGATTTTATGACAGGGGCGATAATACCGATTGATGGCGGACAAATCGCTCAATAGTTAAAGATATTCATTTTTTGTACCAGTCCGACTTCAAATCAAACGCAATCTTATTTTTATTTTTTTCCTTATGCGTTTCAAGCCCGAGCCTTATCAATTCTTCAATCAATTTTTTATAAGGCATACCGCTGTATTCCCATAGTTTTGGGAACATGCTTATTGAAGTGAAGCCCGGAATCGTATTGATTTCATTAATATAAAGTTTGCCGGTATCGCGGCATAAAAAACCGTCAACGCGCGCCATGCCGCAGCAATCAAGGGCTCTATATGTTTTAAGCGCCATCATTTGAAATTCTTCCGATGCATTGCGCGGTATTTCAGCCGGAATTTTTGTTTTTGATTTTCCATTTACATACTTGTCAAAATAATCATAAAATTCGCCTCCGACAATAACCTCCCCAACTACGGAAGCTTTTGGATTGTAATTTCCAAGCACGGCGCATTCAAGCTCCCGTCCGTTTATTCCTTTTTCGATTATGATTTTTCTGTCGTATTTTGCCGCTTCATTAACGGCTTTTTCCAAATTATTTTCATGTTTGACTTTTGATATGCCGACAGAAGAGCCAAGGCATGCAGGTTTTGTAAAACAGGGATAACCCAAATCGCGCCCGACGCTTTTAATCACGGCTTTTTTATTTTTATCAAAATAATCGCGCGTAAACCAAATATATTTTGGAGTCGGGATTCCGGCTTTATCCAAAAGTTTTTTTGCGACGATTTTATCCATGCCGATGGCGGAGCCAAGAACAGAGCACCCGACATAAGCAACATTTGCCATTTCAAGCAGACCTTGAATTGTGCCGTCTTCTCCAAACGGACCGTGTAAAACCGGAAAAACAATATCAAGTTCGCAAATCAATTTCCCGCCGCCATCGTGCAATTTTAATTTTTGACTTGGCGAATCAAGGCTCATAAAAACCGAAGTCAGAGATTTCGTTTTTTTATTCTTAAACGCCTCGAGCGCATCCGGGCCGGTTAACCATTCCCCGTCACCGGTTATACCGATCTGAAAAATATTGTATTTTTCCGCGTCGATATTTTGGATTATAGATCGCGCTGAAACAAGAGAAACTTCGTGTTCGCCGCTCCTCCCGCCGAATACAACTCCTATATTTATGCGTTTTTGTTTTGTTCCGTGTGATACGGGATCTTCTGCGGATTTTGCGCGCGAGAAACTTTGTTTAGTAATCTTGCGCGATACGGAACTGGCCGCGGGTTTTACGGTCGGGGGAGTTCGTTTTACAGCTTTATGTGCTTTGATTTTTTTATTTTTCAACATAATTTAAGTCTAATACAATTCGCTAAAATTGAATATTGACATATTTATCAAAATAGTATACAATATAGATAACATCATGAAAATAAATACAAAAAAACCAAAACCGATAATCATTATCTGGAACAACTAAAGTGGTAGCGCAAAAATGAGCTGCCAACCTTTAATATATAAATTTAACATATAACAAAAACAAAAATGGCGAAACGAAAACACAATCAACTGTCAAACATCGCAGTTGTCGTCGGCGTGGTAGCGGCCTTAGTGCTGTCTGTCCCGGTCGGCGCTTATTTGCAAACGCAGGTGTTCGGGCCTTATGTGGCTCAAATAGGTCCTCCTCCGGGAGGCATGGGTGGTCAACCTCCTATGGGTGACCAACCTACAGGCGGCAGTCAACCTCCTATGGGCGACCAAGGTGGCATGGGCGGCACCTATCAACCTCCTATGGGCGACC
>CAZNCD010000077.1:0-4704 GCA_964571575.1 uncultured Candidatus Peribacteria bacterium | reverse complement strand
GGGAGTTATCGGAAAATCGCAAATATCTTCCACGTAATCCGGCAAGATCCATTTCTTTTCATTTGAATCTTTAACGCACACAATGCGTCCGTCTTCTCCTCCAACATCAAACCCAACAATTGTCACAGTTTTTGCCGCGTGCTGTATTTTTACCATCATGCCCAATAAAAGAGCGGGTCGCATTCTGCCGGAACTCATTATTCCTATAACATTCCCTTTGTACGTTGCGCACACATCGTAATACCCGTTTGATATTCTATAATATTTCAATCCGTTGTCCGGATTTTGCACGCGTTCCATAGCATCCGCAAGCGCGGTCATTCCTTTTTTTGAAATCACTCCTCTTTTATTTTCGTCTTCAAGTCCCATTTTTAATGATTTTAAATTTGGCCTTTAATTTAATGCGTATTTAAAAAACTGTCAATAGGAATCGCGTTCTAAAAAAACGCCTCTCTTATGTTATAATTCGTTTACTTATGAAAATTTTATTTTTCAGCGACATCATCGGCCATCCCGGACGCGACGCCGTAAAAAAAGCTCTGCCTTCTCTCAAAGAAAAATTCGCTCCGCATATCGTAGTCGCAAACGGTGAAAATCTTGCCGGAGGAACCGGATTTTCTTTTGAAACCGTTGAGGAAATGCGAAAAGCCGGCATCGATTTTTTTACGACCGGAAATCATGTCTGGAAACACAAAGACGCCGTCGAGTATTTAAATGACAAAAAATTTCCCGTTATCCGCCCTGCGAATTATCCGGAAAGTCCCGATGTTCCGGGCCGCGGTTATCAAATTGTCGAAACGAATATGATGCAAAAAATTCTCGTTATAAATTTACTGGGCAGAGTTTTCACGGGCATCAACACCGATTGTCCTTTCAGAGCTTTTGACAGGATTTTAAAAGAAACCAGCCATGAAAGAATCAGCGCGATTTTTGTTGATTTCCACGCCGAAGCAACATCCGAAAAAGTCGCGTTCGGCCATTACGTTGACGGCCGCGCTTCGATTGTTGTCGGCACGCACACTCATGTGGCAACGCGCGATGAGAAAATTCTGACCAATGGAACCGCTTATATAACCGATGTCGGAATGTGCGGACCCGTTGATTCCGTTATCGGCGTTGAAAAAGAATTGATAATAAAACATTTTCTGACGCAGCTTCCTTACAAAACCGATACCGCCTCCGGCGATTCGCAGATAAACGCCGTTTTTGTTGAAACCGACGACGCGACAAAACGCGCGAAATCCATCGAATTTGTTTATGATATAATCAGATTATGAATCGAAAACTCCTTTATTTTATTTCGCCGGTTGTAATAGTTTTTACATTTTTTGTGGGATGGGAAACTTCCAATCTCGTTCATAAAGTTGTGCCGGAAAACACCGCGCAAAACACGAATATTTCCGATGTAAGAAACAATCGCGGAGCGGATATGGATTTGTTCTGGGAAATCTGGGATTTGATTTCGCAAAAATACATAAATGAAAAAGCCGTTGTCATCAAAAATATGCTGTACGGAGCCATTAAAGGAATGACCGTTTCTTTGGATGATCCTTATACCGTATTCATGGATCCGGCCGAGACAAAAGATTTTGAATTAAATTTAAACGGCGATTTGGAAGGAATCGGCGCGGAACTCACGATACAAAACCAAGCTTTAATGATTGTGAGTGTTCTTCGCGATACTCCCGCGGAAAAAGCTGGACTCCGCACAAACGATATCATCTTCAAGATAAATGATGAAATAACTTCCGATATGGTTCTTCCCGAAGCTATCCGAAAAATCAGAGGAGAAGCCGGCACAACGGTCAAGCTCACGATATTAAGAAAAGGAAATCCAAAATCTTTTGACGTATCAATCAAGCGCGCGAACATAGAAATCGCGAGCGTTTCTTATAAAGAATTGGAAAGCGGCATCCATTACATTTCCTTAAATCATTTTTCCGACAAAACCAATGAAGAACTGAATGAAATAATACAAAAAATACTTCTTAAAGACCCAAAAGGCGTGATCCTTGACGTGCGTTCAAACGGCGGCGGTTATCTTGATATCGCTGTTGATATTTTGTCGGATTTCATAAAGGGGAAAAAGATTGTTGTTCGTATAAAAAAACGCGGAAGCGATAATGAACCCATGCAAACCGACGGCAGCGGCAGATTGGCTGATATTCCGGCTGTGATGCTTGTTGACGGTGGCAGCGCGAGCGCTTCGGAAATTGTCGCGGGAGCGTTTCAAGATTTAAATCGCGGAATTTTAATCGGTGAAAAAACTTTCGGGAAAGGAAGCGTTCAGGAATACGAACAATTTAAAGACGGTTCAAGTCTGCGCCTAACAATCGCGGAATGGCTGACGCCAAATAAGGAAAATATCGATGAAGTCGGCATCAAACCGGACATAGAAGTAAAACTCACCGAGGACGATTACAAAAACAAGCGCGATCCGCAATTGGATGAGGCGGTGAAATATTTAAAAGGTGTAATCAAATAAAGGGGACGGTGGTGATTTTTGCTTCTGCTCGCTATGCGGACGTAATATATTCGATTTATGAATTATTTTGACGCTGCAATTTTTGGAATAGTTGAAGGCTTAACCGAGTTTTTGCCGATTTCTTCAACCGGCCATCTGATGCTTACCGCAAAACTTCTCGGCGGCCAAACCGAGTTTCTAAAAACATTTGAAATTGTAATCCAACTTGGCGCGATTTTATCCGTTGTTGTTTTGTATTGGCGGAAATTTTTGGTTGATTTTGAGACTTTGAAGCGCGTGATTATCGCGTTTATTCCAACTGCTGTAATCGGACTTTTATTTTATAAAATTGTAAAAAACGTTTTTATGGGAAACGATGCGATTGTTTTATGGGCTCTCGCAATCGGCGGCATCGTGATAATCGCTTTTGAATGGGGACGGTGGTGCCGAGCGCGGCATAGGGACGGTGGCAGTATTTCTTATAAAAATGCTTTTTTGATCGGCGTTTTTCAGGCAATCGCGATTGTGCCGGGAGTTTCGAGAGCTGCCGCGACGATTATCGGCGGTCTTGCGCTTAATATCGACAGGCACACGATTGTGGAATTTTCTTTTTTGCTTGCCGTTCCAACAATGCTTGCCGCAAGCGGATTGGATTTGTATAAAAATGCCGGCGCGTTCTCCGTTGATCAATTTGGATTTTTGATTGTCGGATTTATTATTTCATTTTTGGTCGCGTTTTTGGCGATAAAATTTTTTCTGAAGTTTATTAAGCGGCACAGTTTTATCGGATTTGGAGTTTATAGGATTTTGGCTGCTATCGGATTTTGGCTGTTGATTTTGAGATAAATTAATCCCGCCACTTATATCCTTTTTTAAGCGCCTGCTCGCGTATAAGCGGAAAATAATCCTGCGCGGAAGTTTCGTTATAGCCGAATTGCGCCATAGAGATTGGAAAAAATTCGCCGTATTCACCGGTGCGCTTCATGTGTTCGATTATCTTAGCGCGCAATTTTTCATATTCCTCTTTTGAATATTGTTTGTTGAAAATACAGTACTCGCCTCTTTGCACGCCGACGCAGCCGAAAAGGTTTTTGCCGCTCATGCAATAAATGCTGTAAGAAATATCTCTGGCGTTCATGAGCATGATGCTGAATTTCGTGTTATACGCGGGGTAAACGCACGCGGAATCGTAAACAAGTTGCGTTTCCGCGCAACCGCTAACATCCATTGAATCCTTGCATTGGCCGGGGAAATTGAACATATATTTGCAGTCTTCGCTTTCATATCCTTCAAATGAATTGAAAACGTTTTTGCAGTTTTTTATAGCGTCGCCGGTGGAATTTTCGCAGTGCATCAAATGCGCATACATATGCGGAAATTTGTACCTGAACTCCGAAAACTTTTTCTGAAAATTTTCGAAATCTTTTCTGGCGGCAGCCACACGACTTTCATATTCTTTTTTCTCAAGCGGTTCATTGAAAAAATGATATTTTTTATTTCGCAAATTCACACACCCAAAACAATGAGAGCAATTTTTTAAATCGAATCCGAGTACGCAATCGTAACACGATTCACTGTTCCTAACATAATCGCAATTATATAAATTATCGGAATCAATGCACTCGTAGCAAAGTTCAAGTTTTGTTGAAAAAGCCGAGTCGAGCGTGTCTTTGCAGTGCCAAATAAAAGTCGAGAACATGCAGTCCTCAAGCCAGTTTGCGGCGAATACGAGGTAGCAATTCTTTGCGTCTGTCATAAAATTTACGTACTCGCTGTTTATAAGCGTAGTCCTTTCATTCGTGAGACTCATTATCGGAACTTTTTTTAGCAGTTCGTCGATTTGCGGAAAAAATGGTTTTGAAAAATCGAAATCTCGGCCATACGCTTTTGCGTCCCATTTATCGCTCCACCAACAGTCCTGACAATAAATGTTGTACTGCGTTTTTTCCGGAAAAAGTGAAATTATTGAGGCGCCGCAGAGGTTACATTTGCGTTTATATAAATGACGTTCGTTGCGGGAGGCGATTCTTCGTTGAAATCTGCAATCCGGGCAGAGGGACGGTGGTGGCACGTCAACTTTTTTATAAAAATCTAAATCGTCAGCGGAAATCTCAAATTTTGCTGAGCAGTTTTTGCAGGAATTCACGGGTTTATTTTAACATAAAGTTAGAAAGTGATAAATATTTTTTGTCGCGCGGCAAGAGGGATTTATTCCATTTCCCGCCCCGGTATAATTTAAA
>CAZNCD010000076.1:1800-4712 GCA_964571575.1 uncultured Candidatus Peribacteria bacterium | reverse complement strand
TGTGTTTCGCTGTGCGAAACGGTCTGTCCGCTGAACGGCGTGTTCGCGGCGCGGCGTGGTGTACTAATCCCGCAAAAGGAAAGGTTGAAGCAAAAGCGCGATGTTTAAAATCGAAATCAGTCCGATGCAAACCCATCCGAAAATCCGCCAGAATCCGCGCGTCGCGTATTCAGCCATCACGTTTTTATCTTCCGCGATCCGCATCAAATAAAACAAGAACAGCGGCAAAATTATGCCGTTTGCAACTTGCGAAATTCGCATAATCATAAGCAATGGCATTCCGGGAATCGCAACAGTGATTATTCCTATAACCAAAAGCGCTGTAAAAATGATATAAAATTGCGGCGCTTCCTTGAATTTTTTATTAATGCCAAGTTCCCATCCAAGCGCTTCGCAGATTATATAAGCGGTTGTTGTGGGTAAAATAAACGCGCCGAACAAAGAGGCGTTAAAAAGTCCAAACGCGAAAATCAAAGAAGCGTATTTCCCTGCGAACGGCTGAAGCGCAATACCGATATCCGAAACTCTCTCAACCTGAATATTGTTTGCAAACAATGTTGCGGCGCAAGCCACTATCATAAAAAACGCGAAAATATTCGTTGAAATGCCGCCGACCGTCGTGTCTATTTGATTGTATTTCAATTCTTCTTTTTTCACGCCTTTTTCAATGGTTGTCGCTTGCAGATAAAAATACATCCACGGCGTTATTGTCGTGCCGATTATCCCGACTGTCGTAAATAAAAACGGACCGTCAAGCCGCAAAGTCGGCACGACAAGTCCTTTAAAAGCCTCTGTCCAATCCGGCTTCGCCAGTATCGCAGAAACAATGTAAGCAAAATAGAAAACCACCATCAATAAAAGCATTTTTTCGATTGACCTATATGTGCCTTTTACAATTGTAAGCCACGCGATGATACCGGCCGCCACGATGCCGATTATCGGAATTATTGAGTTCAAAAACGGCGATGTTACGCCAAGGTCTTTACTTATTATATTGAGTGAAGAAGAAATGCCGGAAAATTCGCTGGCTGTTGTCCCTATGTTTGCGATTAAAACAAAAAGTAAAATCCAAAGCGTAAGTTTGATTCTGAATTTTTCTCTTATTAATTCAGCGAGACCGAGGCGTGTCACAACCGCTATTTTTGCGGTGATGTTCATTGTGTAAACAAGAAGAATCGTAATCGGAACAAGTGTCCAAATCATCGAATAACCGAATTTTGCGCCGGCAATCGAATATGTTGTTATCCCGCCGGCATCGTTATCCGCGGTGCCGGTTATGAGCCCGGGCCCGATTATCGCAAGCAAAAGGGCCAAACTCGACCACGGCTTTACAATCCTATCCTTGATTTTTAAGAGTATGGCATTAAACATCGCATAACATCGTCAACTGTTACGACTCCAATCAGCCTGCCTTTTTCCGTAACGGCGATTGAATATAAATTATATTTTGTCATTGTTTCCGCCACTTTTTTAACGCTCGTGCCGGAATGGACAACGTGGATTTTTTTCAAAGATTTCATGGCTTTTTTAATCGGAGTGGCGCCATCTTTAACTATAAGGTTTCTTGCGGAAATAACTCCGAGAAGTTTGTTATCGTCATCCGTTATATATACAAAAAATATTGAACGGAATTTTGATGAAATTGTTTTGATATAATTTATCGCGTCGCCGACTGTCCAATTTTGATCAACTTTTATAAAATCCGGCGTCATAAGGCCGCCTGCGGTATCATTTGGATATTTTATAAATTCCTGAACTTTTTTTTGTCTTTCTTTTTTGAGATAAGAAAGAATTTTTTTGGATTCTCTGTAGCGCAAAGTTTTTATGAAGTCGACCAAGTCATCCGTGGGAACACTTTCAAACATTTGTTTGGTTCTGTTTTCTCCGAGAAAATCAAGAAAAAATCGCCTTTGTTTCGGATCCAATTCCTGAAAAACTTTCGCGGTTTTTTCCGGTTCCAAAGAGTTTATGATGGAACTCCCCTGTTTTGGACTTAATTCTTCAAGAATGTTCGCAATATCCGCGGCGTGTAGTTTTTGCAAATCCGATGAAACTGTTTTGAGCTTGAGAGCCCCTTCAACAAGTTGGATGTTTTTCCAATCTATAAGTTTCGGCTGAAGAATTTTAAACACTTTCCATTTGTCGATTCCGATTCTCCGCAAAATCCCTTTTGTGCTTATGTCGACGCCCAAAACGCGCAAACGATCTTCCGCTTTGCCAAGCTGCACGTCGTTTACCCTGACAACTCTTGTACCGACTATATCCACTATTTGTTTATCTACGACATTTTTATAAATCCAAAAATCTTTATCCGAAGATTCATACGGTTCTATTTTTTCATATCGCGCACTGAGCGTGATTTCCGGATAACCGAAATTTTCCACATGTGAAATCGGGATAAACAAATCGCCTTTTTTGACATAATCTTCGACAACGAGGGCTTCTATAAAAGGATAATCGCCGTCTGTTTTCGCGATTATGTCGCGCAAGCGTCCGATTGTTTTTTCCGTTGAATCTATAACTTCTGAATTTAAATAATGCGCGAGAAAAATCATATTTATGGCGTCGCTTCGCGACGGTTATTTATGTTGAGTTGTGTTCGTCTTCGGCGAATGCTCTGTTATACAGAATAATTTTACCACTTTCTAATCTTAAAGCCATGCGTATAGGCGCATGGACGAAGATTATCCGCCAGACCGTTGCCGAAGGCAACACAGGTCCATAGAAAAAAGCTGTCGCAAAGCGACACCGAAGGCGGACTTGCCGCAGACAAGTGGAAAGCCTGAAGCGACGGTCGCAAAACCGCCACGCTTTACCGAGTTTATGATTTTGTGTAAAATAGCTTCCTATGAGAACCATTGATTGCGAACGAGAACTTTCCGTTGGAGCGGAACATCATGTTTATATTGCAT
>CAZNCD010000076.1:0-1700 GCA_964571575.1 uncultured Candidatus Peribacteria bacterium | reverse complement strand
ATTGATTGCGAACGAGAACTTTCCGTTGGAGCGGAACATCATGTTTATATTGCATCTGGTGGAAAGACCGTCGTTAAAACTCCAACTGATTTTGGCAGGTTTTGGCATAATATGCATGCACAAATCGCCCACCGCGACCAAAAACTGCTTAAGTATTATGAAATCCCGCATATCCCAACAACAGTTGAAGGCGATCCGATTTTTATACAAATTAACGGCACTCGTAAATTGGTAAACTATGTCGTTACACAGCCTTTTGTTGACGCCAAACCTTTAAATTTTTTGACAATAGCAGAAAATCCGGAACTTCTCGCCGCCATATTTGATATGATAGAAAAATCCGAAAAGCTGTTTGAAGAAACAAGACTGGGCGTTGACCTTGTAGGCGGTAAAGCAATAATCGATCTTTTTCTTACATTTTTTAGATGGCGAGTAAACGTGATTTTATACAATGTTTTGGTTCCAGGCGCTGATCAGTGCGATGAAAACGGCAAAGTTTTTGCTCCCGCCGGCAAACCCGTTTTGTGCGACACGAAGCTTTATGACTGCAGCGGACCGTTTGGAAACCCTTTCTCAACCCTGAGGGAAAATGTCTATCATTTGCAATACGAACTGCTGCACAGATTTTTGGATGAATTAAAAAGCTATCATTCCGCGCGCGCCATGGAATTAAAAACTTTATGGCACAGAATCGCCGCGGCTTTTATTCATGTTTTTGTAAAAGGACGGCTTAGTAAATAGAAAAGTCGTTTTCCGCGCCGCGCCATTCATTTGAAAACCCCCATCCGTTCCACTTCCAAATCGCAACATATTTTCCTTCACATAAAAAATCCGGCGGGCCGGAGGTTTCGTAAGAACCTTCGATAACAACCAATTCCAATTTTCCGTCGTTATCCGCGTCGCTGAATTTAAAATCGCAATTTGGCGCATCAAGATTTGAAGATTCCCAAACCGGCTTGATTTTTTTGTCTTTATAATCTAACACAAAAAAATGATTTTTCACCGAAGGGTCGTTTTTCTTTATCCAAAAAGGCTTTGACGATCCAAAGTTTCCGGCTTTCCAAAGCGAGATATTTATATCCAAAATTCCATCATGCGTTGAATCCGCGATTTCAAAATTATCTATGCGCCATTCTTTCGGTGAGCGCCATATTGATTTTTTATCTTCATAAATTTCAAGCGCGCGATCAACAAACTTATATTCTTCCTGCGCGTTATTTTTATCCAAATCCGCGATTATGGTTTTTATTTCCCGCGGAGTTCCCTCGGGAAAATCCGTGATTTTCGGCTGTGAAAAATCTTCAATCAAAACCGACGTAAATTCGATTTTATCAACGCCGTTTTTATCCATCAAGATTTTGGCGGTTAACCCTTTGCGCGTTTCCATTGACCACATTTGATCAAAAATAAAATTGCCGAGGCTGTAAAAAATATATTTTCCGTTGTATTGCTCAATATCCTGAATCACGTGCGGATGATGACCGATAACAAGCTCCGCGCCCGCGTCTATCGCGGCATGCGCAAAGTCAATTTGTCTCGTACTCGGATGAAGCGCGTATTCCACTCCGGAATGCATTGAAACAATCATAAAATCCGCGTTAAGTTTGGCCTCTTTAACTGACTTTTGCATGCGTTCGATATCCATAAAATTTACGCCAGGCTGCGAATCCGCGGCTTTATATGAAGCTGGCATAAAATCC
>CAZNCD010000075.1:0-4750 GCA_964571575.1 uncultured Candidatus Peribacteria bacterium | reverse complement strand
AAGCGGAACACAGGCGTATATAAAAAATAGTCTGCGCGTAAAAACAAAAATGAAAAACATATTTGCGCGGCTCCAGCCGCGCGTGATGAAAAAAGCCATTTCGATAATTATCGCGGCAATATTTGCGCTCTCGTATAATTTTGAGTATGCGTTCGCGGCTGTACCGGAGCCTCCGCAAATACCAAAACAGCCTACTATGGTCGGGGTTGCTGAAAGGCCGAATACTTTCCCCTACAAGAAACCTTTTGCGATTACCGCTTATTATAGACCCGTTCCCGGCCAACAGCATTACGCGACAGGGAGTTATGAAGCAGAAACCAGGCTCAACGGCGATATGCATAGCGCTGACGGAACAGTTGTTTATCCCGGAATGGTCGCGGCGCCAAAAAGCTATCCGTTTGGAATGAAAATGTACATTCCCGGTGTTGGGATTGTAGCCGTGCATGATAGAGGCGGCGCAATAGTGGAAGTTGGCAAAAAAAGTCAAGAATACGACAGGCTTGACATATGGATGGGCGTCGGAGACAAAGGCCTTGAAAGGGCTCTCGCGTGGGGCAAAAGAATCAAAGAAGTTATTGTTTACGGCGCAGACGATTCAATCAAGGAAGAAGTTTATCTTGAAGATTATACGCTTGACGAACACGCGCTTGCTTCAACCGGTGCGGTTTCTTATAACGTAAAAAAATATAATCTTTTCCCGAAGGATATATGGTACGGAGGCAAAGGTGATGATGTGAAAAAATTGCAGAACATAATGGCACAGCTTGAATATTTTGACCAAAAACAGGACGGCTATTACGGCAAAACCACAAGAGAAGCTGTTTTTGAATTTCAGAAGGAAAATGACGTTGTGAGCAGTTGGGATGAGAACGGCGCCGGACACACAGGCCCTCAAACAAGATGGAAGCTTGAACTTACGTATAACGCGTTTAACAAAGAAAAATTTCCCCGCTCCGGAATCAGAAAAGGCAATAAGGATCCTGAAAATATAAAATTACTTCAAAAAATTCTCGCGGCGCTTGGATACAAAGTTGATGTAACCGGCGAATTTGATGATCAGACGGAAACCTCGGTTACAATGTTTCAGATTGATCATGGCGTTTTATCCACAACTGCATCTTTTGGGACCGGCGTTTTTGGACCGCAGACAAGAAAAATGTTTATCAAAAAATATCTTGTTGAAATTGTATCCGGTGAGAATAAGGAAAATCAGCCGAATATAGTTCCAACCGGCGCAACCGTCGAGGATCCGCTTGAAAAAGATTTACAGCTTGGTGATAGGGGATCAAACGTTAAAGCTTTGCAAAAAGAGTTGATAGCGATGAATTATTTAAAAATCAAGCCGACCGGATATTTTGGAGTTTTGACAAAACACGCTGTTTTTAAATTTCAACAGGCAATGAAACTTGTTGATAATGAGAATAAATCTTACGCCGGAATTTTTGGTCCCGTAACGCGCGGCAAATTAAATCAAATTATCGCCGAAAGAGGCTATACAAAAAGAATGATTGCGGAGAAAAGTGCGCAGTCCATGATAGCCGCAGCGCAAAATACATCGTCCACAGTACCTCAAATTGCGATTTCCGCGCCCCAAATGTTTGAGGTCGATTCCATAACCGATGAAATTGATTACGGCGAGGATGGCAATCGAGTTAAAAATTTGCAAAAAGTTTTGCAGAAACTCGGTTATTTTAAATCGGGCCTGATTTCCGGTTATTTTGGAGATGAGACAAAACAAGCGGTTTTGCGTTTTCAAAAAGATAAGGGAATCGTGAGCTCGGAATCGGACACGGGCGCCGGAAGAGTCGGTCCAACGACTAAAGATGTTTTGAACCGTTCGCTAAGTTCGTGATGAATTTTTCCAACGCGAAAATTTTTCGCTCTATTTTCGGTACGATTTTCGGAATCTTTCCTGTTGGATGATAGCGAACGCGACCATCGCGCAACCTTTCTTCAAGTGAAGTGGTTTTTGTGTGTTTTACCCGCTTATCCGCGTAATAAACGATTTTTTCTTCCAATGCCGCGAGCGCAATTTTTTTGCTTATAATTGCGTCGAATTGCTGGGTCAAGATTGATTTCGCGAGACTCGTTTCGCCGATTGATTTCAGCGCAGCGCTTGTTAATTCCACGTCGTTGATTTTTTTATTGTTGAAACTTTTGTGTTTCAGCAAATCGTGTAAAAGCGCTAGCTCGCGTACGCGGCGTAAATTTATTTTTTTGCCGGATTCAATAAGTTTCAACGCGATTTTCTCCGCAAGTTCTGCGACAACTTCCATGTGTTTAATCACATGCGCCGGAGTGTAATATTTTTTATAAAGTTCATAAATCCAATTTGTATCCGATTGTTCGATTATTTTTAATTCGCGCAGTGTTTTCCCTTTATATTTAAAGAAAATATCGATGCGGTCCTCAGGCAGCGCGGAAGTCAAATTTTGCGCCCATTCAATAACAACAAGTGCGGTTGCGCGGGGCGCTTCGGCCTTTCGCAAAATTTCACCCAAAGAGTGATGCAAAATTTCATCGTCATTGTTCATTCTGTAAAAATCGCAGTGATAAAAAGCGCGCCATCCATTACGCAATTCGCGGATAAACGCGAACGTTGGACTTTTGATTTTTGATTTTTTAGCGCCGAACGCCTTTGCGCACCCTTTCGCGAAAACGGTTTTACCCGTCCCTATTTCCCCGTATAAACATATAACGCCTTTTTTGTTTATTTCACGCGTTATTTCAGCCGCCATGCCGATTGTCTGTTTTTCGCTTCTTGATAAGTAGATCCTTGATAACATCCGTAAAATTTGATATAATTATATGATATGTTCAAAAACAAAAAGCTTCGCCATAGAAGCATACAGCATCACGAATACAGACGGAAGCGCATCCAGAAGTTTGTTTTTTGCGGCGTTATTTTGATGTTTGTATTCGCTTCGTTTGTTTCGTTTGGAAACCTTGCGATGTTTAAAGCGAGTATTTTATCCACAAAACCGGTTCCTGCTTTCAACGGCACCGTCGCGCCGATTAAACTTGTTCCGGATTGGTCAAAATTGACATCAGGCGAGTGGAATTTACCATATGCTTCAATCCCTCAATCAAAACTGATCTCGCTTCCAAAATATGATCCGAATCTTCTTAAAATTCCCACGGATTCTTTGAAATACGGAAATCCCAATGATAATATGATTAGAAACACAAAATTGACTTATCCTGTCCCGTACCTCGGCGGATATAGACTGGACGGACTTGAAAATACGGGCAGCCATCCCGCGATTGACATAAAAATTCCGATGGATACGCCGGTTTACGCGATTGCAAATGGAGTTGTTATAAAAACAGAGGCTTCTTCATCCGGTTTTGGAAATCATATTGTCGTTATGCATGAAAATGTTCCGGTGTTAAATAATCCATCACAAAAAACAACTTTATATTCTTCTTATTCGCATTTGAACAAAATGGTGGTGAGTGAAGGCGATGTTGTTTTAAAAGACCAGCAAATCGGCTTTTCCGGAGAGAGCGGACTTGCTTCAGCGCCGCATCTTCATTTTCAAATCGATACCGAAGGTGCGCCGTGGCATCCGTATTGGCCGTTCACGTATAAAGATATTTCCGACGCGGGGCTTAAAACTTTTAACAATGCCATTAATGCCGGACTTGGCAAAGATAAAGCCGCGCTTCTTACAATCAATCCGATGAATTATACTCAAGAATATATAAGCTATACACCGAGCGGAAATACAACAAGTGCGATTGCTTTAAACAATTCTTCAACGAATGTCGCATCCATAACGGCTCCGGTCGTTTCAACAATCGAATCGGTTACAACTATGAATTTAACTACGTTGAATTTTAAAATTACCTCAAAACCCTCTTATATGTGGAATGAAGGGGTCGTCTTTACGATAAAAATGTACAGCGGCAACAACGAATATTCCGGAAATTTTGACGGAGCCGTACATGCTTCATTAACAAGCGGATCAATTGGGATGCTTGATAAAACAAGCTTTATAGCGTCGGATTTCACAAAAGGATCCTCTAATGTTTCCCTTATAAATCCTTCTCCGGGAAAAGCGCGGATTGCACTTGATTATAACAATAGAAAATTCTATTCCGCTGATTTTGAAATTTCGGACAAAGGATTCAACCCGCGCGAACGCGTTGTGTTCACGGACGAGATAAGGAGCGATCTTCAAGGAAGCACTCTTTTTGCGGACATAAGCTCGACTTTTCCGAATTATAACGCTCTCCAATATCTTAAAAATAAAGGTATAATTTCCGGATACGCGGACGGCACGTTCAAGCCGGAGCAAGTTGTATCGCGCGCGGAGGCCTTAAAATTCATTTTGGAATCAGTCGGCGCGCAAGTTAAAGGCGTGACATCAATCTCTTTTTCCGATGTAAAATCCGGTGATTGGTTTGCCGCGTATGTAATGACCGCCGCCCTTGATAACATTGTTAAGGGATATTCAAACGGAACATTTAAACCCGGCAGCACTGTTAATAAAACTGAATTTTTGAAAATGCTTTTGCTGGCAATGAAAGTTGATATAAATCCCCTTGTTGCGGCGGCGCCTTATAACGATGTTTTACCGAGCGAATGGTACGCGCCGTATGTAAATTTTGCGAAGGAGAAAAATTTGATCGCTGTTATTGGCGCTCAATTCGGCCCGAGCGAAGACATGGAACGCAAAGATGTCGCGGAAATCATTTACAGAGTGATGATTTTGAAGGAAACGGGAGCGGACAGATACACCGAAGG
>CAZNCD010000074.1:0-4769 GCA_964571575.1 uncultured Candidatus Peribacteria bacterium | reverse complement strand
ATCCCAAATCCGCCAAAATAACATAAAGCGCCGGACACGCATGGCCTTTGGATAAAATAAAATAATTCTGATCGTCCCAGTCGGGCCTGTTTGATTTGACGTTGATAAATTTTTCACCTTTCATCTCGCCGGAATTGGCTTCGCCGTAATAAAGAGTTGTCAAAATATCTATAGCCGAAAGAGACCCTCCCGTATGCCCCGAATTGGCCTTATGAATCATATTTAGAATCTCTATTCTGAACTCATCCGCTTTGATTTTTAATTCGATTGGATTCATCGCAGTATTAATATACCTGCGTTTAGGGCTTACTTCAAGCTTAGACATAGAACTGGTTCTCAAGGAGAATCGGCCCCGTATACTGCCAATTCCGTATAAACCGGGCCCGTCGATGTCAATTCGCTTTTCATAAGCGAAAAATGCGCAATTTCCATTTCCATTTTCTCGATTTTCGCGGATTTTATTTGCGCCGCCAAATCTTTATCGTTCGCGAATTTCACCCGCGCAAGAGTAACGTGAGGGGTAAATTTTTCGGCTTCGGGGACGGTTCTCGAAAAGAATCGTCCCATTTTAATCTCAACGTCTTTTTGCAGTTGATTCAAAATTTCAGGCGCGGCAAGCCCAACCCAAATAATACGAATATGCCCGCTTCTGTCGCTAAAAAATCCGGTCGGGCCCAATCGCATTTTGAATTTTTTAAATTTTATTTGACCGAGTTTTTCTTTTATTTCGGAAATTTTCTCATCCGCAACCTCCCCCAAAAAAATCAATGTAAAATGAAATGATTTTACGGAATTCATGCGCGCAACGTTAAACCCGCGAGAAACATTTTCCAGATATCTCTCGATTTCAGACGACAGATTTATCGCAACAAAAAGTCGCATTATACAAAATTAAATACTGACACATTTCCGCAGAGCGACGCCAAGTTCCGGCAAACCATAATGCTGAGCGCGCAATTTAGCGCACAATCTATCCAATTGCCTCAAATTAACGATTAAAATCGCGCCTGTTTTCCCCCCGCGCAATTCGCACGCTTTTTTCGGCAAAGCCAATTCCGCGCCAATCGACAAACACTCTTGTTTCAAAATATTCGCCGCGCGCAAATCCAAATCGCGAATTTCAAAAATCCTCAAAATCATTTTTGACGCCATAATATTCACTCCAACGGGATCAACATTCAATTTTTCAAGCATTTTTCTCGCATCGCTCAAATCCCCGCTAAATTTAACAACGCCAACTTTAAAATTTTTAACCTTTAAATTTTGAATCCTAACTTTTTCTCTCATCTTCGACATAAACATACAAATATTCGGATTTATCATACTCATGCAACTCATCCGATTTGAAAAATCTTTTGATTTCTTTTTCCGCGGTTTCAACTGAATCCGACGCATGAACAACATTACACGCGATGCTCATCGCCAAATCTCCTCTTATTGAACCTAACTCGGCTTCCGAAGATTTTGTAATTCCGCAAACAAGACGCGCCGCGTTAACAACATTCAATCCTTCCAAACACATAATAATCACGGGGCTGCTGCTCATAAATTTTGCCAAATCTTTAAAAAACGGCTTATCAACATGATGTGCGTAATGTTCGCGCAAAATCACTTCATCAAGACACATCATTTTTAAACCAATTATTTTCAAACCTTTTTTTTCAAACCGCCTCACGACTTCGCCGACAAGCCCTCTTTGAAGCGCGTCCGGTTTTATAATTATCAGCGACCTTTCTTTGATTCCTTTCATATTTTTATTTTAGCAGAAGGGGGGACGGTGGTAAAGGAGGAAGGACGGAGGCAAAATTCGCGGCGCATACCGGCACTGTTTATTGCTGCGCGACTTCACGATTGCGCCTGTTGCGGTTCAACCTCTTTTTTCCCTGCAACGGTTCCCGTAACTGTTGACGAAGCAACCTCGACTTTGAATCCTTTTGATAATTTTGCGCCCGAAGGAATGACAGAACCCGACGCTATAACAACGTCTTTACCTTGCTCCGGCGTAATTGATTTACCTTTCTCCAAAGGTTTTTTCTCGCCGCCAATTTCAATTTGAATAGGAGAATCAGCTGCGGCTGTAAGCGTTGGCGCCTCCTTGCCATCATTATGCAAAACAATTCTCATTCCCGGCGCCAAAGTTACAGCACCGAAAATTTCACAGTTTTGCGTCATAATCTTACTTTCCGTATACTTTGCAAAATCAGCTTGAGCTAATTTTTCATAAGTCGGGAAAAGCTCAAATCCTAAAAGTTTTGTAAAATCGTTTATAAAGCCTCTGATTTGATCCATAACTCCTTTTGCTTTTGGATTTTTTTCAAGCGCGGCAACAGCCTTAGAACCCACTCCTATGCCCAATACTCCAAGAATCGCTCCAAAAAAACCTTCGCCTTTATATGCTTTTTTCAAATCTTCCTCCTGCATAAAAAATCCAAGTATAGAACCTGTTGTACTTTGTTTAAATTCATTAAATCCCGCGTCTATGTTGTCTTGCGGCGCTTTTAGCTGTGCTTCCTGCGCCTCCGCGCCGGATTTCGGGGTTTGCGTTTGCCCTGGAACTTCCGGCTTCGCTTGTCCGGGGATTTCTGCTTGCGCCGGGGGTTTTTGCAGATTTTCCGGAGTTTTCGGTTTTTCACCGGTTTCTCCGGGCTTTGGACCGTGGGCTTTTAGCCCTTGCGCCTCACTCCTCGCCTCCCGTCTGGCAAGAGCAACTTCAACTTGCTTGGGGCCTTTTGGCTTTTCCGGCGCAACTTCTTGCCCCTCAGGAGCTTTTTCCGGATTATCGCTCGGCGCGTTTGAAGGCGCGCTTGTTGATTTTTCAAAAATAATTCTCGCGGGAGTAAACAAGTTTGCTGCTGACGCAGTAAATAATTCCGATTTTTGATTTTGTAAATGTGTTCTCATGTGTATTTTTTATTTATTTTATATGGACCCTTCACTGCGCTTTAGGTCTGGTTACGCCGCCTGCTGTTCAACTTGCGCTTCCGGCACGCTTTCTTTTTTGCCAAACGCCCACTCCGCAATCGGTACTGCCGCGGTTGTTAAAGCCAATGCGGCGCCAACAGCAAAGCCGCCTTTCATACATTTTTGCAAAGAAGCTTGATGCGCAAAACCCATTTTTTTAATCCTGCCGATGAAACCGCCGGCTTTTGCCATAACACCTTCCGCTTTGATTAAATCCGCTTCTTCAAGCGGCATTCTTTTGAACTTGCCATCTTCGTAAATTTTATAAACGCATTTTTCTTCAACTGAAATAACTTTTCTATATTCTCTAGCCGTGTCAGCGTCTTTTGCTATCTTCCCCATTCCGCGCAAACCTCTCACCGCTTTCAATGAACTCATAACGCCTTTCCCGCCGATACCCAAACCGGTAACCAACAAAAGATCGCTCGCCAAATCACCGACAAAAAATGCCATATTCAAAACACCTTCTTTCACGTCTCCGACCGCAAAAGCCTTGATCGCGTCTTTCATGTCAACATATTCTGCAAGAATCGGAACAAATCCGGCAGCAGCTTTACCCATTATTCCCCAATCCACTTTGCCGCTTTGATAAAACGAAAGAATTCCGGCCGCTCCGACTCCAATCAGCATAAGCCTGCCTCCTGAAAATTTAAATCTAAAAAGAGCTTTGCATCTCGACCCGGGTCTTAAATCTTCAAGCAAATCAACGGGATTTCTGTTTAAATATCTGGCCGCGATTCTTTTCTTCCATCTGCCTTCCTGTGTATCCGCAAGAAGCTCTCGTAGCAAATCGGCGTTCCCTCCCTGTTTAAGAAATTTATCCGCTGACCCAACGATTTCCCCTTCTATTTTTGCTATTTTTTCAAGTTTTTTCGCTATCTCTGCTTTTTTGCCTCCGGCTTTTGATAATTCAGCAATTTCCCGCATTTCTTTAGCAACAACAGCCTCGCCGCTTCTTTTAATATCCGTCAATTCATCCGCAAGCCTTTCAAATTGCCTGACTTTATCCGAACTCAATCTATGTCTGGCTCTAAGGTCTTTTTCATTAGCCGATCGCGCCGCCTCAAATTCCTTTAAAGCTTTTTTTATATCACCAAGGTTTCTGTAAGAACCGAATTCTTTTCTAAACGCGTCAAAAGCTCTTCTTGATTTCAACGAACCAAGATGAGATCGGTGCAATTCTTGTTCAGCCAGATTCGCGACGCGCTGTGCTCCTGTAAGCTTGTCGGACGCGGCTTCTTTTTTCAATCCTTCTAAAGCCGCTTCCACCACGCCTCTTTTCGCAAGCGCTTTTTCATACGACTCATGCATAACCCATCCATACACTTCTTTATACCTTCTGAAGGAAGCGTCAACCATGGCTCTGGATGAAGGCGGTAAACCGTGATAATATCCGATAATTGCCGGCCATTGCATTGTTGTTCTGGCTAAAATCACGGGCGCGTTTTTTAAAATCGCGTCTGTTCCGCTTTTGTCTTCAGGTTTTTCGGATTCTTCTTTAGGCGGTTCATAAACCCCATATCCCAATAATTCAAACGCTTTCCCAACAGTCATATCATCAGTTAAACCTTTCTGCCGCAATTCAGTTTCATGTTTTTTCAAAAAATCTCTTATAGCGGAAACTTGGCGTTTGTCTTCAATACCAACAGCGCTCAATGCTTTTTCGATTGCCGGATTAACATGTTGTATTGCGCCGCCCGCTTCATCAAAAATGCCGCTCAGTATCCCCATAAATTCCCCGTATTCCACGCCGGAAACTCCTTTCAAAACATCGGCTCTTATTTCAACGCCGCTTTCGCTTTTAATCG
>CAZNCD010000073.1:0-4877 GCA_964571575.1 uncultured Candidatus Peribacteria bacterium | reverse complement strand
TATCCGTGAGACTTGATCCGTCCTGCGCTTTGAGATCCGTAAAATTATCGCTTGCCATTTTTTCGCTCCATGATTTTGCGATTACATTCGCTTGAGCGTTTTCCGTGAGCTGCGGCAATCCGTTGTTTTTTCTTGAATCATTTATATAAGTCAGCAAGTCGTTTTTAAGCTTGGAAATATCACTTTCCGTAAGCGGATCGGATGAAAATTCCTGTGTTACGAGTATTTCGCCGTTTGTATTTTTGGCGAATCCAAAGCCGACTTTTGTCCATGCGGAATGAAGAATATTTTTTCTGTGCCCCGGACTTCTCATTAATCCTTCAAAGCCCGCCGTGAGACTTGATGTTTTTGCTATATTTTCACCGACTTCCGTTTGTATTCCCATTGTGATTCTTCGGTCGTTTGGCGATGCGTTTTGTAAATCGTTATGGCCGAAATAATTGTTTTTGGCCATATCTTCGGAATGCGATTGAGCCAGTATTATCAAATCGTTATCGAGTTTTATTGTGCGCAGTCCGAATTTTTGCCTTGCATTGTTTACGTAATTTAAATATTTGTTGTTTGCTCCGGCTAAGCTTGTGTCTTCCGGTATAAGATCTTTTATGTCAAAAAAATCCGGCAGAAGAGGAATTACGTTTTCAACATATATCGGAACGTTTATTATTGCGGCTCCGTTTGTTTCACTGATGCCGATTATATAAACACCTTTTGAAATTGGAGTATAAGAAAGCGAATAAGAGCTTCCTTTAGGCAATGCTTCCGTGCCGTTGATAATTACGGGTTTTATTCCGGAATTTAAGCTTATAACTTCGGTAAGCCCGTTTGCTTTTATTATAGTGGCTTTTTGTAGAATATCGGTATTCGCGATCCCCGAAATCGATATTTTTACAGGAGACGGCATTATACTTTGCAATCCGGAAACGGATATTTTACTCGTTTCTATTTTGCTGAACAGATGACGCGTTGCCACAAAAGAAATATTATTACCGTCCCACGCCGAAGATAAATTTAGAGGAAACAGCGATGACGTTGATGCTGATTCAACTTTGAGAGTAGCCGAGCCTTGGATGAAATCGTAAAAATCTTGATATGCCACGTCTATAGCTTCCGTTTGCTGACGTGAAATATAAGATACGTTTTTATTTCCCTGAGTGAATGCCAATTTTATTATACTTGAAGCGGGACGGGAAAAAGATACAGTTGTTTTATCTTGCGAGAAATTTATTTTTAAGTTTGACGGTTTGTTTTGAGAAATCGATGAGCCGGTTGGAATTGCGCCATCGATTACGGATATTGATTTTACTTTACTCGCGCCTTTTGTGCCCGGAATAATGCCTATATCGTAAGAACCGGCGTATCTGAATACGACCGGTATTTCAAATTTGCCGGATTTAACATCACTTATAAAATCCAAATTTTTTGAATTTCCGTTTTGATCTTTATATGCCAGAAATACAAAAATCGAATTAAAAGATCCGCTTGTTATCAATCCTTCAAATTTATAAATTTCATTTTTATAGAATTGCGACGGGAAGTCCGAATTCAAAACTATATTGTCAAAAAATCCTTTATTTATCATTTCAAATCCCGCATTTCCTTCGTTTTTTACGGAAGGCCCCGCCGGAGAGGCTATTGGTTTAAAATTGTCGTATGAACCGTTTTCCGGGGAGGGAACAGCCGGAGCGATAGTGGTGGTGTTCGGTGCCTGCGACTGCGTTTGCGATATTTTAAATATTCCGGTCGCATCGGATTTATAGATAATATCACTGACAAGTCCGCGTGTTATTGCCGTATCCGGTTGAAAATATCTGCTTTGTTCTATCAGTTTGTTTGTTCTTGCAAAATCTACATATGGCGCGAACCATGTTGTAACCGGTATATCCGTGAAAGGAGTTTGTAACGGTGTGGCCGTATTCCATTTTTGCGTAAGCCCTATTATTTTCAGAGCTTCGGCTTTTGTCACCGGATTTGCCGGCCGAAAAGTTTTATCCGGATAGCCGTTTAAAATTCCTTCGGCTTGCGCTTTTTTGACATAAGGCGCGTACCAGGATTCTTCGTCTACGTCTTTGAATCCGCTTGAAGCCGAAATGTCAGTTTGCAGCCCCGCGCTTTTTATAATTATTTTAAGAAATTCCGCACGGGATATTTCGCCGAACGGTTTAAAAGTTCCGTCTTCATATCCGGAGATTATGTTGTATTTTTGCAGAAAAGTTATCGCCGGATAATATTTGTTTGTTTGCGCGACATCAAAAAAAGCGTTTGCGGTTTGCGTTTCTGAAAGCAGAATTGTGCAAATGATGAATGCGAATAGTATTTTTCTTTTCATGTTTTTATTTAATACGGTGTCGCTTATTTCTTGTTTCTATGCGCCTGTGTTCAGCTCCGCTGAACGGCGTGTTCGCGGAACGGTTTGGCGAAACGGCGTTGTGCGATAAACGGTTTGTTTATAGCGTCTGTGTTTCGCTTTGCGAAACACAGACGTATTCGTTGACTGTGTATCATTATACCTCTATAATTTTTCTATAATAAATTTTTAACCTCTCGAATAATGAAAAAATCAAAATTTTATCTGATTTCACTCGTTTTTTTAACGCTTTTGATTCTTGGGGGATGCGGTTTATTCAATAAAGCTCCTGATAAAAGCCCTGAGGAGGTTTTGAAAGACGGATTTAAAAATTTATCCGCTTTGAATTCAGGTTCCATGCAAGTTGTTTTAAATGTTTCCGGTTCCGGCGTCGAGCAAGGTAAACAGCAGCAAATCGCGATGAATGTAAATATGGGCGGTAATTTTGACAGTAAAGATAAACAGAATCCAAAAGGAGATTTTGTACTTTCAGGCGATGTTACATATGATAACGCAAAATACGACGGCCAGATTGACTTGAAGATTATAGGAAAAAAACTTTATTTTAATCTCGTAAAATACCCTGATTTGTCAAAAGACAATTCGCAGCTTGCGATGTTGAGTTTATTCGCCAACAAGTGGTTTTTTGCCGATATGAGTCAATATGGATACGGGGATGTTTCAATTTTAAGCTTTGATGAATCTTCTTTAACGCCGGAACAAAAGGAGATTAAAGACGAATTTGGAAAAACAAATTTTCTTAAAGATCTCAAATATGAAGGTATAGAAGATGTTGGTAATGTGAGCGCTTATAAATATACCGGTACGTTTGATAAAGACAATTTTTATAATTTTGTGCTTAAAGCGTCCGAGATAAATAAAAGCGCTTCAACGGACGAAAATAAAGCCAATTTTAAGAAGGCCCTTGATTCGTTGAATGCGTCTCCGATGGAAGTTTTTGTTTCAGTTGATGGTGAAGTTTTTGTTGGAGCAAAAGGGTTTTTTGATTACTCTGATCCGGTTCAAAACGCGAGCTTCAATGTTAAATTCGACTTGAAATTTACGAATATAAATCAACCTGTTGCGGTTGAGACGCCAAAGGACGCGGTTGATATAATGCAAGCCTTTGGAGCGCAATTGGGTGGGATGACGCCGTCTTTGCCGAATAAAAGCGATTTAACGGATATGGAACAAAAAGTACCGGTTGACAAGGATAAATAAAGAGATTCTGAAGTTTTGCGTTTTCGATCGTTCAAGGGCGAAATTTTCCGTTTTTTTCGCCTTGAGTGCTTGGGGTGAGCGGTCAATAAAAACGCGGATTTTTTTTAGAAAAACCGTCCCAGATTAAATCAAATAAGCCGGAAAGTATTTCCGTGACGCATTTATCTTCAATCAATATTACAAATTCATTTTCCGTTGAAACGATTGCGGTTTTATTTCCATATAAATTTACGATTGAATTCGGAAAGATTTTATTTTCAAAAAATCGTATTTGGCAAAATTCTTTTCTAATTAATTCCGCGGCCGTATCAAGCGTTTTTTCGTCGGTTAAAATTTTTACAGGTATTTTTTTAAATATTCTGCGTTGCGTATATGAAATAAAATAATCCTTTATTTTTCCGTTTATTATTGATGACGAAAGAATTGTTTTTATCGGTTTTTCTTCCGCGAGCATCGTTTCATAAACGTATATAATTGTGTTTTTGCCTTCAAGAAGATTGATAATCGGTCGTGAATGGTAAGCCGTTTTTAAAGTTTCCAGCGATAATATGTTGTCCGCAAATTCACGGATTTTTGTTTCCGCTTCCGATTGTCGGTATTTCATGTAATTTAAGATTCTGCGCGGTTCCACGGCCGTGTAATATTTTAAATTTCCTTTTTTAAATTCCATTAAATAGCCTTTTTTCTTTAGCTTTTCAATCAAAGGATACGCTGTTGATCTTTGGACATTTGCTTCTTTTGCGATTATGCTGAGAAGATTTGTGCCGATTTTTAAATTAGTCAAATACAATAACGCTTCTTTTTCGGCCAATCCCGCGGATTCTAAAATATGCTGTATGTTTACAAGCGACATATTCATTGATCAAGGGAATAAACGTATAACAATTGAATTTTTACATCAACGATTTTATGTTGATATAAATTAACAACATTTGTTTATTTCAAGAAAAATGTTTCGTTTAAGCCAAAATTTTATTATCGATTTAGTCAGTTTATTTTAACAAAATTTTAATCTTGTTGCGCTATTCTTATTGTTATGAAAATTTCGGCCGGAATAATTTTCACAATTATAAGTTGGGCGTGCGGCATCATATTTTTTAAACAAACGGCGGCTGTAGCATTTTTTATTTTAATTTTGGCGGTTATTTTTTGGAAATCAAAAAACCGGAGAACAATCTTGATTCTTGTTTTAGCTTTTTTATTGGGTTTTTTAAGGATGTTTATTGTTGGTGAAAAAGATTTTAGGAATATTCCGTTTGATAAAAAAATCGTTTTGAGGTGTTTATGATTAAACCTGACCGCTGGATCAGAA
>CAZNCD010000072.1:0-4995 GCA_964571575.1 uncultured Candidatus Peribacteria bacterium | reverse complement strand
TTTGGCGCGCCTGTTGGATATGAAATAATCGGCTTGGATAAGCCGGAAATCGACATCACAAATAAAGAACAAATTTATGATTATATAAAAAATGCGCGGCCGGATGTTGTTATTAATGTCGCGGCTTATACCGCGGTTGATGATTGCGAAACGAATACGGAAACCGCGAATTTTGTGAACGGTGCCGCGGTTGGATTTATCGCGGAAGCATGCAAAGAAGTCAATGCGACACTCGCGCATATCAGCACGGATTATGTTTTTGACAGCAACGCCGAAGGCCACATTGCCGAAGGCGGTTATAAAGAAAACGATGTCCCCAACAACCCCATTAACGCTTACGGCCGATCAAAATTGCTCGGCGAACAGGAATTGCTGCGCGTGATGACCGGCTGCGCGGGAACGCATGCGGGATTTGGAGGCAAAAGCAGCGTTGGCAGTGCCGATGCCGAGGCGAACAGCGGCAAAATGAGCGGCAAATATTATTTGGTGCGGACTTCCTGGCTTTACGGCGCAAACGGGAAAAATTTCGTTGATACAATAATCAGTCTCGGGCAAAGCAAACCGGAATTGAATGTCGTAAACGATCAAATTGGAAAACCCACCTTTACGCTTGATTTGGCAAAAGCTATCAAAGATTTGATTGAGAGCGGCGCTCCTCGCGGAATTTATCACCTTGTAAATGAAAAACCCGTAAGCTGGTATGATTTTACGCTTGAGATTTTTGGCTTACTGAACATAAAAATACCCGTTAAACCCGTTGATTCAAGCGTGTTCCCGCGTCCGGCAAAACGGCCAAAGTGTTCAATCTTGATTAACAGCAAACGACCGTGTCTACGCAGCCATTTTGACGCATTGAAAGATTATCTTGGAATAAAACACGGTCTGCGTTAAACTTTACGCGTAACACGCCGGGAGCGAAAACGGACGGCGCAAAAAAATTATAAAATTATGAAAGGAGTAATTCTCGCAGGCGGAAGCGGCACAAGACTTAATCCTCTAACGGAGGTGACAAACAAACATCTTCTTGCCATCTATAACAAACCGATGATTTTTTATCCGATGCAAACTTTGATCGATGTCGGTGTTCGTGAGATTATAATAATTTCAAGCGGCGAACATACCGGATCGTTTTTGCGCTTGCTTGGTTCGGGAGAAAAATACGGATGCGATTTTTATTACAGAATTCAGGAAGGCTCGTTTGGCATTGCGAATGCGCTAAGCCTTGCGGAAAAATTCGTCGGTGATGATTCCTGCGCCGTGATTCTTGGAGATAATATTTATGAAGATAATTTTGCGAAACCGACAGCTGCGTTTAAAAGCGGGGCTCATATTTTTCTGAAAAAGATTTCGGACGCGCATAGATTCGGTGTCGCGGAACTTGATGGAAATAAGGTTATAAACATTGAAGAAAAGCCAAAAACCCCAAAAACTTCTTACGCTGTAACGGGTTTTTATCTTTATGACAAAGATGTTTTTGGAATAATAAAAAATCTCAAACCATCAAATCGCGGTGAATACGAAATCACGGATGTGAACAATCATTATATTAAACGCGGTTTAATGAGCGCCACAATTTTACACGGCGAATGGACGGATAGCGGCACCTTTGAAAGTCTTCATCAAGCAAATGTCATAGCTCGCGGGATGGAACTCAAAAGACGAAGAAATTTTGAAGAACCGCGCAAGCGCGGCGGCATATTAATTGCGGATGCAAAAAAAGCCCTCCGCGAACAAAATGCAACGCGAAAGGCTTTGTGAAAGTTTTATTTATTGCAATTTAAAGCGTCTTGCGAGACAGGAGCGACAACCACAATCAATGTATCCTCGCCAAAATGTGTTGTAGAGGTATCTTCATCCGGGCCGGGAGCTTTATAATCAGGAGAATCTATATCGTCTTGCGCGCCTTCTTGAAGCGTTGATTGCACCATTTGCACGCTTTCAACCTGCGGCAATGATTTAACGGCGTCTTTCAAATTGAAACCGTGCGTTACCGCATCAGCAAGCGTTGATAAGAGATTTTGTAAATCGGCCTCTGAAACAGGCCCGTTTAAAACACACTTAAAGCTTGTAAATCCGCCTGAAGCATCAACTCCGCTTTCAAGCACAGAATCTTTGTTTAAAAGAACAGCTGTGCTTTTTGGAGCAACAAAAGCTGTTAAAAATGTTTTTCCCGTATCCGCGCCGTTGAATTCAACCTGCCATTTGCAATTTGGTTTTTCCGGTGTTACGGTTTCGCATCCGTCAACAATGCCCGGCTTGGATCCTCCGTTAATATCCTGCGCCATACCGTATACAAATTGGTCAGGCGTTCCGTTTATAACAACAATATTAAATGATTTCGCCTGCGCCGTTTCACATGTTGCTTCAGCCGTATCAATTATATCTTTGCCTGTATCGCCTGTTAGTTGGTCAAGCGCAACAACATCCGCGACTCCATTATCATCGCCGCCTGTGACTTCATCTGGTATATAAAATGGACTGTCATCGCCGCTTTCCCCGTCACCGCCTACTGCGTCAGGCACAGAAGCGTCGGGCCCTGTAACATCGGCTCCGGATACTCTTGGATATAACTCGTCAGAGTCCGAACATCCGGCAGCGCTGAGCGCCGTGCCGCCGTTCAACATCGCCATTAAAGCCAAGCCCGCTGTGCCAAGTTTTCGCTGTTTGCTTTTTTGCGCTTTACGCGCTGTAGCCATATCCGCATCTTCTACCCGTGAATTTGTTTCCATATTTTGATTGTTTTAAATGATAGGGAATCTATTATAATGATATTTTAAGGTTTGTCAAGTTTAAAATTTACCTCCTAAATAGGCACCGGCGCGCCATCTTATCGCCGGATCTCCTCTATCTCCAAGCGCTTCCGTTCTTTTGTTTGAGATTTCTGTGCCTCCTTTGATTCCAAGTCTGAAATTTTTACTCCCAAATCCTGTTTCCAATCCGCCTGTAAATGCTCCGCCCACAAAGCCATCGTAACCGCCTTTAAGGCTTGCGTCTGCAAACGGCCTTGATAAGCGCTGTTGCACTCCCGCTTCAATTTCTTCGCTTAAAACGATTGAAAGCCAGTTCCGCACACCCTGTATTTCTTGCTCCAAACCCGCTACTGCAAAATAATCCATTGAGTGCGTTGTTTCGCCCGGGATTCCTTTTACCGGTAAATCAATACCTTCTACTCCCAGGCCGCCTTTAACCTTTAGTTTGAATACGCCGGCATCAACGACTGTTCTTTTATATTGCACATCCGCTTCAAATCCGGTTTGGCCGTTTGCGCCCACGACTCCAGCTGTCAAGCCCACTTCGTTAACGGGATTCTCGGCTAGTTGATCTTCAACCGCTTCTAATCTATCTTTTGCGTCTTGCAGATCTTTCCGCGCTTTCTCCAACGTTTGTTCAATATCCCATACGCGCGGAGCTGTAACATAACCGCCTATTCTCTGAATTGTAATTGTCAACGCTTCGAATGCCGTTGTGGCAGTCTGCAAACTTTCTTGCGCTGCTTTTAAAAGCGCTTGTCTAAGTTCCGGATTCATTGATTGATATTTCTTATCTTTTTTGAGCGCATCGACAGCGGCTTGCAGGTTGTCTAATGCTTTGACAGCGGATGAGAGACTTTCTTGCGCCGCTTTTAAAAGCGCTTGTCTAAGTTCCGGAGTTAATTGATGTTTTTTATCTTTTTTGAGCGCATCGACAACGGTTTGCAGGTTGTCTAATGCTTTGATAGCGGATGAGAGACTTTCTTGCGTCGCTTTAAGTAAATTTTTATCTTCAATTTGATCCGCCAGTCGGTTTAATGCTCCATCAGCGGCTTGCAGACTGTTCTTTACCATCAAAGCCGTTCCTTCAAGATCTTTCAGCTGTGGAGCTGTAAGATAGTATTGCGCGGCTTCCAGAACGTCTTCCGTCTCTTTTGCTGCTTTTTCAGCTTCGTCGCGTATTTGTTGTTTGAGTTCTTTTCCCAATGCTTTCAATGCTTCTTCCATCTGGCGAAATTTTTCCGTAAACTGTTTTTCGCTCACTAAAGGTTCGCTTGGCTGCGCTTTAACAACTTTTAAAGTTGTTTTTTTGCCGCCAATGTCTATCGTAACACTTTGCGAACCTTTTGCGTCTGGCTTAAATTTTATTATAAATGAAAATGAGTTTGGTCCCAGTTGTGAATGTCTAACATCCAATCCTTCTGTAGCTACGAAAGTCGGGCTGCAATCTTTATGGCAATTAACGGTGAACGTTCTTCCGCGTGATGGAATTGATATTGTTTTTACTTCTCCCGATTTAAGCATAAAAGTATCTCTATCCAAAGACATAACGCTTGTTTCTTGAGCTGAAGCCTCTCCTTGTCTAACGATTGCGCCACTTATTGACATCGTCAACGCCAGAACAGCCGCTTGCAAACGAGAATCTCTTGCTAAACGCTGCATCAAATCGCCGCGCATTTCTTCAGATGATAAATCTTTCCCCTGTGGATTTTCTAAATTAGCCATGGATTTTGTGATTAAATTTTAATAAGGGGGTAATTTTATAATGTCTTCAGTATGTTTGTCAAGAGATTTTTGCTTTTGTCTGATTTATGCTGAAAATCGGCTTTTGAAGAGGCTATCCTCAAAGTGTAATCCGTTTTGTTTTTAATGACGCTTTCAAATGTTCTTTTGAAATTCTTTGTGAAATTTTTATCGCGCAGGTCTAAAAATAGATCCTCCAGTTTAGCTGATTGAAGCAGATTTTTTATTTTGTCAAACCATGAAATCGCTATAAACGGCCTAGCCGCGAGAATTGACAGTATAATCGGATGGAGGCGCGTGCTCATAACCGCCTCCGCTTTTTCAAAAAATTTATACGCGGCGCAGAAATTCAAATCATATGGAATAGTGTGAACAAATTTTTTATTCACTAATTGGCTGGGCGCGATAACATTTTCATCTTGTTTTGTAAATGGCATTAAATAAACGTGAAAGCCGTATTTTTTATAAACCCAGTCGAATATTTTCTGCGGTGCAGGCATGT
>CAZNCD010000071.1:0-5198 GCA_964571575.1 uncultured Candidatus Peribacteria bacterium | reverse complement strand
AAACCTAATCCCTCTTTTTATAAATGGAAACTAATTCGCTGATACTTACAGGTTTTGTTAACAATTATGACCAACCCTATTTTTTGTTGCAAAGCCGTTGTATATATTGTATATTTAGCGCGAATTATTTGACTTTTTAGTATGCACGGATCTGTAGCGGCGTCTGTCCGCGTCCTATAAAATAACTCCGCCGCAGGCGGAAACCACTCAATTATGGCGATAAATGTAAACTACGAATTTTTGTTTGTTGGAAGGGATGAAAACAGCTTCCTTGAAAATTATGTTTACGACGCTACCGATGATTACGGTGAAAAAGGAGGCAAGCTTTGGATTACACTCGAAATACAAAATAATCCCGCGGAAGCGGAATCAATCGCGGAATCGGTTTTTGACACGATGCGTAAAAAATTCTTTGCGGATATCGATGCAGATCCATACAGTAGATTTGAAAGTAGCCTCAAGGAAGTGAATAAAAAACTTGAGGCTTTTAAAGCTGAAAAGAGCTCCCATTATATTGGGAATTTGAGTATTTTAATCGCCGGTATTGTTGGCGGCAATTTACTTTTATCGCAATGTGGAGAAGCTGAGGCCTATTTGATCAGGAAAAGATACGTAAGCATTATTACAGAAGGATTGGGTGACGATAATTATGAATTTTTTACCAATATTGCCAGCGGAGTGTTTGAGATAGGGGATTTTGTGGTTTTGTCTTCAAGCAGGCTTTTAAGATATATATCAAAATCGGAGCTTGCAAAATGTATTTTGCCTTCAAACGTTGTCAAATCGCTCGAAGAATTAAATGGCATTGTTGCTCCGGAAATCCTTGGGAAAATAGCGATTACCGGAATCGGCGTTTCTGAATATGAAGAAGTTGAAGAAGAAGCGGTAATAAGACCTTCTTTTATCGCCAATAAGCTTGGATTTATAAAAAAAGTTCCTTATTTGGACAAAATTCCTTTTGATCGTTTATCTTCCGGTTTGCGTAAAATAGATTGGGATAAATGGAGGACACACGCAAAAGATGCGTTTAATAAAGCAAATAATCTGCGCGCAAAATTTGTGAATCCGGAATCGTCAAAAGATAAAATATTACTTGGTTTTATAGGCATTATTGTTATTCTTGCGCTTTTTGTAGGTATTACAAAATACAGTCGGAGCAGAAACGAAACTTTGACCATTCTTGATGCAAAATTAAATCAAGCTCGCGATGAAATCAGCGAGGCTCTTACAAAAGGTCAATACGATAAAACCGCCGCCGGTACTATTTTGGCGCATGCTGAACAAACCGCGAAAGAAGTTTTGAACACGGATATGCGCGCGAAAGCAACGGAAGTTTTGGCCAGAATCCAGGAAGTTCGCGATACGCTTGATAATACGAAAAGAGTTGTACCGGAAGTGTTTTTGGATTTAAGCAAAATTAAATCAAATATCAATACGCTTGGAATGCTGCAGTTAAAAGATAGAACATATGTTTTTGACGACACTTCGCTTTTTGAGTTGATTCTGGACAAAGTGAGTCAGCCAATGAGTATAGCGGAAGGGGAAACCGTTATTTCCGGAGCCGTATTTGGTGATCGCGAGAGTTTGATTTTTCTGACAAAATCCGGCAAAGTCATTGAATTTAAAGATGGAAATTTCAGATATATGTCCACGCTTGACGGTACGTTTCACAAAGGAATTTCCATTAAAACGTGGAGTAACAGAATTTACATTTTGAATTCGGACGAAGATCAAATCTGGAGATATTCTTATATGAATACAAAAGAAATGTTTTCAAACGCGGAAGCGTATAAACAGGACGGCGACATGAAAGATGCCGTTGATTTTACTTTGGACGGAAATATATATGTTGTTTATAAAAACGGCAATCTTAAACGATTTTACGCGGGGAGAGCGCAAGAAACATCCATGCTTAAGATTCCTTTCAGGGTTTTGACTTCCGCGTCAAAAGTTTATACGGACGGTGATATGATGCAGATTTTTGTTTTGGATGAAACCGAAAATAGATTTTATGTTTATCAAAAAGAGCAAAAAGGAGCGGCATTGAGCTATGTGCGCCAATATCAATTTGATGGAATAGGGGAGGTGCGCTCGTTGTATTTTGATAAAACCGCAAATCAAATTTACATCACGGATCAGAAAAAGATATATAAATTCACGTTGTAATCGGGACAGGTCCCCGCAGGGAACCGATCCCTTTTTCCCTTAGATTGTATGGCTTTTGAGACGATGCGGATTTTTTGAATTCGTGTTCGGTCCTTGTTCAACTTTTACACCGGAATCGCGCAAAATGTTAAAATGCGGTAGCGTTTCCGGATATCTTTCTTGATAAACAACACGGGCAATTCCGCTTTCCGCGATCAAACTTGAACAAATTCTACATGGATGTTTTGTGCAATAAAACGTTGCGCCGCGAAGACTTACGCCCTTTTTTACTGCTTTTGCGATGATCCATTGTTCAGCGCACATGCCATAACAGATTTCGCGTTTTTCACCGGATTTAATATGTTTAATGTTGCGGATGCAGCCGATTTTACTGCATGGATATTGGCAATGCCAGTCGTTTGTGTGTTTAAAAAGAATTTTTCCGTTTTTAACCGCAATCGCGGCGATATTTGCGCGGAGGCAAAGAGCTTTCGGCTCAAATTTGTCTATTATTTGGAGATATTTATAATCTTGTTTTGTGATCATATGGAGTTGCTTCGCAGCATTTTGTTTATATGCGTTTGTGTTCAGTTTCACTGAACGACGCAAACATCCAGGGATATTTTTTTTGTACTTCCAAAACAAGGGTTTCAGGCTTGGTTATGCCGATTTCCGTGATTACGCCGGTAATAATGTCGGGTGCGACAATTTCAAACGCGGGGTTGAAAATTTTTACTCCTTTTGGTGGATTTTTCCAGACTTCGTTTGGGTCGCGTTCCTCGATTTTTTCCTCAAATCCGTAAAGAGTTTGGGGATCGAATTTCCATGAATTTGTACAGGAATAAGAGGGGATTCTTGCTTTATTCGCGAATTCCGCGAGAAATTCCGTCCCGATTTTGTTTATAATTTTCCCTTCGCTTGTGATCGCATCGCAACCAAATAGAAATATATCCGCGCGTTTCATCGCGGTGCGTCCCGCGCTGTCGACAAAATGCGTGACTTTTATTCCCGCTTTTGCGAGATTTGCGGCCGTTATTCTCCCCTGAAATCTTGGACGCGTTTCCGTATTATAAACTTCAAACTTTTTGCCTTGTTTATGCGCTTTAATCAAGATCGCTTCAACAGTTGAAGAATGACAGTGCGTAAAAACAATCATGCCGTCGTGTATTTTTTTTGCGCCGTATTCGGCAATGAGTTCTTGTGATTTTTTAAAATGGTTTTTTGCCACCTTACATACGTTCGGCGGCGTGTTTTCAAAGTTTTCGTAGCAAAATTTGAGCGCGTTTCTTAAAGCCGGTTCGGTCGGGCGTAAAGAAATCAACTCTGTCATGTATTTTGCAAGTTTTTTGCGATTGCGAATTTTGGCCAGTTTTTGCGAAAATGCTTCAACTGCGGCCATCGCTATTTTTTCCGCGCCTTGAATTTTCAGATTTTTTATTCCTTTGACGATTTTATCGTATGTCATAGCCGGTATCGGTTAAGTATTTTTTGGCGTAAGAAAGTCTGTCTTCGTTTTCCGCGTAAATTGTGTAAAGAGGTTCGTTTTTGAGTACGCGATCACCAATTTTTTTATAAAGATAAACTCCGGCGGCGGGATCTTTTGGCGCGCCCGCGATACGAGCTATATGCGCGATTTTTTTATTTGAAATGCCGCGAATGATACCTTCAAGCGTGGATGTAACATGGAAGAATAGTGGTCCCGGAATCAATTTTGGATGTTTTGCGCCTTGCGCATCAACAATTTCCATGAATTTTTTATACGCTTTTCCTGATGTCAAAATTTCAGTCGCCATTTTTTCTCCCTGTCCTTTTTTCGCTTTTCCGGTGAATTCAAGTTCAATTCCGGCCATCATTAAAGCTTTTATTCTTAAATCATATGGAGCTTCGGGTTCGTTTTTTAAAACCTTCAAAACATCTATGGCTTCCAGTACAGGTCCGATTCCGCGTCCAATCGGTTGGCTTCCGTTTGTTGTGATTACTTTTACTTTCATCCCAAGCAGTTTTCCGATGTGTTCAAAATCATGTTTTAAAACATTCGCTTGTTTTTGCGTTGCGACTTTAACGTCGCGGCCAAACGGAATATCAATAAGCACATGATTTGCCCCAACCGCGTATTTTTTCGCCATAATTGAAGCGAGCAGCATGCCTTTCGGATCAAGACTTAAAGGATGTCTGACGCGGATCATTTTGTCGTCCGCGGCTGCTATGTCGACTCCGCCTCCCCATGTTATGCATGCACCGACTTTATTTACTATCTGCGTCAATTTTTTCGCGTCGTTTTGCACATTTGCGAGGACTTCCATTGTATCCGCTGTGCCTGCCGGGCTTGTGATTGCCCTGGAAGATGTTTTTGGAACTTTTATTCCGGTACACGCCACAATAGGAATCACAATCATCGTTGTTCTGTTCCCGGGTACTCCGCCGATGCAATGTTTATCCGCCACTATTTCACCTTTTTTAAATGTTAAGCGATTGCCGTGCTTTACGATTGATTTTGTAAGAGCAATGGTTTCTTTATCGTTCAATCCTTTCGCGTATGCTCCGGAAACAAAATAACTAAGTTCAACTTCGCTTAAATCTTCATTTACAACGTCGGTTATTATGGCATCGATTTTTTCCGTACTTAATTCTTTGCCGTCGAGTTTTTCTTTTATATACAGCGTTGATTTTGGTTTTTCCGCGATCGAAACAAGAATCTTATCTCCGCGTTTAACTTTTATTCTGTCCCAAGTTTCAATATAAAGTCCGATTTGATCATCCTTGACTTCTTTGCCCTCGGTGATATCCAAAATCGCCGTCAATCTGCCTTTTGCGTCATTTACAATCGAAATACGATCTCCCGCAAAAAGATCAAGCTTGTGAGCTGTTTTTTCGTTCAATACGGCAATGAATTTATTCCCGACTTTGATTGGGATTTTTTTTGGCAGAAGCCTCATGATTTTTTATGTTTATTTTATGATATTATATCAGATTTTTTGAGATTTGGGAAGGGGTGGGGACGGGGTAATTATCCAGAACAACGTGAGGGTATAGTGAAAAAGAGCTATCTTATC
>CAZNCD010000070.1:0-5269 GCA_964571575.1 uncultured Candidatus Peribacteria bacterium | reverse complement strand
ATTGTTCATTTTCATGATGTTGCCTCCGCCCCTTTATTTTGCTAAAATATCAAACAGTATGTTAGCAAAAACATTCGGATTTATACAGAAATTCTTCTTTTATATTTTAATCGGCGGAATCCTTGTATTCTTGGTTTTCAAAGCCCACGAAATCAAAAATATTTTCGTGCTTTTTTCAAAAGGCGGACCTTACTGGATTTTTCTCGCTATAGTCTGCCAGATATTCACGTATGTCTTCAACGCGCTCACATATAAAGATATTCTAAAAATATATAACAAAGATAACCTAATAACAACCCGCGAACTCATGGAATCCTCCATCGTAATGCTTTTTCTGTCAAAAGTGATTCCATCTCTCGGCATCAGCAACAATTGGTTTTTTATCGATTTTTTGAGAAAAAAGGAAATGCCGATAAAACAAGGCATACAAATCGTCGTGCTAGAAATGTTCACCTATTATACGTCCTTAATATTGCTTCTGCTCATCGGATTCATGTATCTGATGACAAATCACGAAATGACAAAATTTATTTTCAGAACAAGCATAATCGGCACAATATTAATGATAGTTATGATGGCATTTGTGGGTTGGATACTCGGACACAAAAAACAATTGCACAGAACAATCAGTTGGTTTAAAAAACATTTCGGCGCGTACTTCAGCCATAAAAAAAGCATAATAAACGATGAGGAATTGAAACGCTCCAACTTAAATATAGAAAGCGCCATGGATGTGGTTAAATCAAAAATTCATGAACTTTTTTGGCCGACGGCATGGCAAACATTGATGTTCATACTCAACGCATATACAATTTATTTTCTATTTAAAGCGTTCAATTTTGATGTTCACTTTGGAATAGTGCTTGTCGGTTTCATAATGGCGCAGGTTCTCTCCATTGTATCGTTGATACCAAGCGGAATCGGAATTTTTGAAGGCGGAATGATCCTCTTTTATACTAATCTGGACGTGCCTTTTGAAGTGGCAATCGTTATCACTCTTCTCTTCAGAGGATTGTCGCTTTTTGCTCCGATACCGGTGGGTTCGTATCTGTATAAAAAATTGATGGATAAACGTCAAAGAATAAAAACCTGGTAAATATGATTCCTTATCCAAATATAGATCCTGAAATAGTACATATAGGCGGGTTCGGCATAAGATGGTACGGAGTAATGTATTTTTTGGCGTTCGCTACGTCTTTGCTTTTTGTTAAAAAATTCTTTCGAGAACGGAAAATTTTCGTATCAAGCGAATTTATAGCGGATTTGGTTTTAGCAGTGCTGCTCGGAGTAATTATCGGCGGAAGACTCGGCCATGTTTTAACATCGTATCAATCGTTTTATTTTTCAAATCCTCTCGAAATATTCAAAATCTGGAAAGGCGGAATGGGATTTTTTGGCGGCGTCGTCGGAGTTACCATAGCAATTTATATTTTCAGCAAAATCCAAAAAATCTCGTTTTATAAAATAATGGATTTGATAATCCCATGCGTACCGATTGGAATCGGACTCGTGAGAATAGGAAATTTTATAAACGGCGAACTTTACGGCAGAATAACAAAATCCGCAATCTGCATGTATTTTCCGGATGATCCGCGAAACTGCAGATACCCTTCCCAGCTTCTGCAATTTTTGCTTGAAGGCGTGGCGTTGTTTCTGATTTTATTTTTCCTGCGGAAAAAAGAATGGAAACCCGGAATTTTAAGCTGGCTTTTTGCCGTTTTATACGGAGTTTTTAGATTTATCGCGGAATTCTGGAGAGAACCGCAAACCGAACAACCCCTTATATTTTCTCTTACAATAGCGCAAATACTGTCAATAATAATGATTTTGGTCGGCGCCGCCATGATCTTCAAAATAAACTGGCCTGAGCATTTTCATCTTCCACGATTATTGCGGAAAAAATCTTAACTTTTCCGTATTCGCCGTCGTAGCCCGGAATGATTTTTAATTTTCCGTTTCTGACGTTAAAAACTCCATCTGCAATTTTTTTGTCTGATACGCGCGCGATATCTTCAATGGAAGTTTTTAATAAAATTCGCAGTTCATTCCCAAGAGCGGAAATCAATTTCATATATTCCGTATGCACTTTTACGCTTGTGTCAGCGATTCCTAACACATCAGCTATAACCTGATCAAACGGCACAAGACTTTTATATGGTATATGGCGCTCCGGAACAAATCCTTCCGGTCGATCCGCTAATTCAGAAACGCGGCTCAAAACTCCGATCGTCATTTTCCCGCCGCAAACAGGACAAATCCCCTTGTGTTCAAGCGTTTCCTTTGGGGAAAACGAAGCGTTGCAATTTCTGTGGCCGTCGTAATGGTATTTTCCCTCTTCCGGAAAAAACTCGATTGTAAATAAAAATCTTTTTGGATCTTTGGCTTTAACCGCATCCCAAATAGCGGCGAAACTCAATTCGGTATCAAAAACATTCGCTTCGCGGCCGATTCTCGGCAATGAATGTGAATCGGAATTGGAGATGAGGGTGATGTCATCAAGCTGGCTCAACCGCCAATTCATCGCGGGATTGCTGCTTAACCCAGTCTCAATCGCAAAAATTTTATCAGTCCATTTATTAAAACATTCCTCTAACGAATCAAAACCCGACTCTGACCCAAAAACCGAAAAATGGGGTGTCCACGCATGGCACGGCACAAGCACAACATCATCTGAAATTCCGAAAACAATTTCCGCCAATTTATCAGACGCCAATCCCAAAATCGGTCTGCCGTCGCTCGCAAGATTACCAATCATGCCCAAGCGACGATTGATTTCGGCGACAATTTCAAAACTCGGCGCCGCAAGCAAATTATGTACTTTTCTACATCTGCCGCCAACCGAATAAATACTTGAAACTTCGCTCGTCAACATAAAACGCACATCGCTTCTGCAAGAAATCGGAACATCGCTTGCTGATTTTTCTTCAATTTCCGGCCGCAACTTAAACAAACCTTCTTCCGCCGGAATCAATTTTGATTTTAATTCGGCAAACCACGCCGGATGCGTAAAGTCACCGGTGGCTATAACTCGAATTCCTTTCATCTGCGCCCATTTGTACAAATTCTCCAAATCCATACGGGGACTGGTGGCCCTGGAATATTTGGAATGGATATGCAAATCCGCGACAAAAAGCATAATAAAAAATTATTGCGCAGTTATTATAGCAGACTTTCTTTCCATTTTATTGAACACCCCATGGAAGACATTTGCCCCGCTTTTGGCGCGACCCCGGCCAAAACAGCATCAACCGCATCTTTAAGATCATGAGTTTTTACGGAATTCTCATCTTTCCAGTTATCGTCAAAACGACCGTGATAAACCAGCATCCGCTCTTTATTGTAAACAAAAATATCAGGCGTGCAAACAGCGCCAAACGCTTTCGCAACCTCCTGCGTTTCATCTCTCAGATAAGGGAAATTTTGCCCTCGTTCGCTCGCGTATTTTTTCATATTTTCAAAACTATCTTCAGGATAACTTACGTCGTCATTCGAGTTTATACCAACGATTTGTACGTTTTTGTATTTATAATCCGTCTGCAACTTAATCAACCTCGGCCAAATCGCCTGAACGTACGGACAATGATTGCACATAAAAACAATTACAAATGCTTTTGCGTCCGGCCATGAATCATGCGTGTAAATCGCGCCATCAATTCCGGGGAGAGAAAATTTCTTGATAAGCCCGCCAAGCCCAATTGATTTTGATTCTGTAAGTGCCATAGAAAAAATTTGTTAAATTCTATATCATTATGGTAATAAACCTAACACAATTCAACTATGAATTCATGGTATTTAATTATCGCGATTGTTATTTTGTACTTTATTTTCGCGTTTTCCAAAAATTTCATCAAACGCGTTTTTAAAGTCGCTCCGTGTTCAATCTGCGCCGCTGTAAGCATTTCATGGATCGCCGCGTTTATTTATTATTTTTTCGGCGGAAAAATCGATCTTATAATCATCGCTATTCTAATCGGCCAAAGTATCGCCGGTTTTATGTACAAAATGGAAGGCTGGTTTAAAAAACTGAATCTCAGCAAATTCTGGCTGATGAGAATAATAATCATCGCGGGAGGAACCGCGACTATGTATTCATTTTTAACGCAAGAATACGACCTCACGATGATTTTAGTCGCGGCATCAATAGTTTTGGCGATTATAGTGGCTTTGATGCAAAAACCGGGCGAATCGGAACACAAAAAACACACCAAAATAGAAAATATGCTCGATAATTGCTGCTGAACCGCCACCCACCGCAACTCGTTATTTTACGCCGAGTTTGGCAAGCGCTGCGTCAAAACTTTCAATCGGATAAGCTCCAAAAAACGTTTTTTCGCCGTTTATGTAAAATGTCGGGGTTCCTTCAACGCCGACATCAAGCCCTTCTTTCAAACTTGCCAAAACCGCATCTCTGTATTTACCGGTCTTAAGACATTCGCCGAATTGTTTTACATCAAGCTTAAGTTCTTTTGCAAAACCGTTAAAAACGGACTCGGCCTTTACATTGCCGCTCCATTCTTTTGCGCGGCTGAAAATCAAATCATGCATTTCCCAATAGTTATCCTTCTCACCCGATTGCTCACTTGCGCAATGTACGGCCTCGGAAGCCATTTCCGCCTGCGGATGTATGCTGAAAAGCGGAAAATCCTTGAAAACAAATTTAATCTTGTTGGTATCTATATATTTTGTCTTTAGATCATTAAACGTTCCGCTGAAAAAAGTTCCGCAAGCCGGACATTGATAATCCGCGAATTCAACGATTGTTATTTCCGCGGAATCACCGCCAAGAGCCGGAAATCCGTCAAAATTGAACGAATATTTTTTGATTTCTTCCGCTTTTTTAGGCATCTCTTTATCACCGGTATTTGATGGATAATATTTCAAAACAGCATAAGTCGCGCCGACACCGATCAGAATCCCAATCAAACAGAAAAAAGCAACCATCCAAAAATTAATTTTACTGTTTTTCATATTAATTGTTTTATATTATTTAGTGTCGTTTATTTCTTTTTTTATAGCGTCTGTGTTCCGCCTGTGGTGTCGCTTATTTCTTTTTTATAAGGGCCTGTGTTCGCTTGCGGCGAACGGCCTGTTCGCGACAACTTGTTTCTATGCGCCTGTGTTCAGCCTGTGGTGTCGCTTCGCGACGGTTTATTTTCATAGACCTGTGTTTCGCTGTGCGAAACGGTCTGTCCGCTGAACGGCGTGTTCGCGGCGCGGCCTGTGCGGCGAACGGGCGTGTCATTTCATTCTTTTCTGCAAAGTCTTAAGT
>CAZNCD010000069.1:0-5279 GCA_964571575.1 uncultured Candidatus Peribacteria bacterium | reverse complement strand
AATCCTGCGGATTTTGCCCGAAATACATTCGAACTTCGTCCAATACACACCGCCAATTTTCAGAATTCGGATTTTATCCAAAAGGCACCCGCCGCGGCATGAATAAAAAGCGCGCTTTAAAACAATTTGGCGTTGCATCGCGTTTTCTGCTAAATTAAAGCCAGAATAATTTTTCAACATGAATCTCCGAATAGCGCCGCAAATAGGTAAAGTTTTTCCCGGATTTACATTGGCGGCGATTGTTTTAAAAAACATCAATAACGAAAAAACCTTTTCAGCAACACGCCAATTTTTAACCGGAGTAAGCGCGGAGAAAAAACATCTTTTGAGCAAAGACGGCCTTGAATTGAGCCCGGGGATTGCAACGTGGCGCAGGTATCTTGAATCTTTCGGCGTCAATACGGAAAAGCATCCGCCGCTTCTCGAGCGCATTTTCAGGGCGTTTTCCAAAAGTGAAATAAGATTTTATACGGCGGCCGAGGATTTTTTGAATTATTTTTCTTTAAAATACGAAATGCCGGTTTGGGGGATGGACATTGACGAACTTTGCGGAGATCTTGAACTTGCTTTTGCAACAGGCAACGAGCCGTTTATCCTTAGAGGATCCGCAAAACTTATGCCGCCTGAAAACGGCGAAGTTGTTTACCGCGATCGCGCGGGAGTTATTGCAAGAATGTGGAACACATACGAAAGCGAAAGAACGGCGATTATGCCTTTTACCAAAAATCTTTGCATATTCGCGGAAAATCCCGGGATTTTGGATCTTGAAAGATTAAAAAACGTCGCAAAAGAAATCGGAACGCTTATACCAAAATATTGCGGAGGAACAATTGAATTGCACGTGCTCGGCGATACTGTTTTTGAAGTGGATTTGGGTGTCGCGGGGAAAACCGGAATCACGGACACGCAATTTTCTCCGGATCCAAAACGCATAACCCTTCAGCAGAAATTTTTAAAAGGACCGCTAAAACCGCCCGTAAAACTCTGGACAATAAAACACGGGAAAAAGATCGAAAAAAAGCCAAAATCGGAAGATGCAAAAAACGAAGAAACGGAAGAAGCCGTTAAAAAATCCGAAAACACGATACCGGCGGAGTCTGCGGCGGCAACATTCAAAGAATCGCCGGAAACACAGAAAAACCCAAAAAAACCACCGCACGCAGAGCGAAAAAAATCAGAATTTACAAAAGCGTCCGCCGCACCTGCTGCAAAATCCGCAAAACATGATAAATCCGAAGAACCGGCCAAAAAAAATAAACTCCAACGCGAACCGGAAACAAAACTCATCAAAGAAAAACTTCACGAACTTTTAAAAACCGCAATCAAAAAAACATTTTCAGAAATAACGGAAATACCGGAATTTTCAATCGAATTTCCCAAGGAATCGTATTTTGGCGATTATTCTTCCAATGCCGCGATGATTTTGACGAAAGTTTTGAAAACAAATCCAAAAGAAATTTTCGTTCAACTTAAGGCTCATATCGAGAAACCGCAATATATAAGCGCGATTTCGTTCGCGGAGCCCGGATTCATAAACTTCACTTTTGATAAAACATGGATGCAAAATGAACTGTCGCAAATCGCCTCGGATAAAACTGGATATGGAAAAATGAACATCGGCCATAATGAAAACGTGATTGTTGATTTCTCTTCTCCGAATATCGCGAAACCGCTCGGTATTCATCATCTTCTTTCAACCGTTATCGGACAAGCCTTGATAAATATTTACAAATTTATCGGATATAACGCGCTTGGCCTTAATTATCTTGGCGATTGGGGCACGCAATTCGGCAAACTGATTGTGGCGTATAAAATGTGGGGTGATAAAAAAACAATCGCCGCAAATCCGATAAACGAAATGCTCAAGCTGTATGTTAAATTCCACGATGAAGCGGAAAAAGACAAAACATTGGATGATCGCGCTCGTGAAGAATTCAAAAAATTGGAAGATAAAGATGAAGAAAACGCAAAAATCTGGGAATGGTTTAAAGAGATAGGTTTAAAAGATATTCAAAAAACTTATGATGCGCTCGGCGGAGTGCATTTTGACATATACGCGCCGGAAAGCCTTTATAACGACAAAATGGTTGATATTTTGGACGAAGGAAAACAAAAGGGAGTTTTTGTCACGGGCGAAGGCGGCGCATTAATCGTAAAATTTGACGACCCTTCACTCCCTCCGTATTTGGTGCAAAAATCAGACGGCGCAACGCTTTATTCAACGCGCGATTTGGCGTCGATAAAACACAGGCTCACGTCTTGGCATCCGGCAAAACTCATTTATGTTGTTGATAAATCGCAATCGCTTTATTTCAGACAGCTTTTTAAAACAATAGAGCTTCTTGATTGGCCGAAAACAGAATTAACGCATGTTGATTTCGGGAGAATGAGCTTTAAAGACGAAAAAATGAGTACACGAAAAGGAAATATAATTTTACTTGATGAAGTTCTTTATGAGGCGATGGAAAAAGCAAAGACAATTGTTGAGCGAAAAAATCCGAAGCTTAAAAACGAAGAAAAAGAAGCAATCGCGCGCGCGGTTGGGATCGGTTCCGTAAAATACAATATTTTAAGCCAAAGCAGGACAACAGATATAACTTTTGACTGGGATAAAATGCTTTCGTTGGAAAGCAATAGCGCTTCGTATCTTCAATACACATACGCTCGCGCCATGAGCATTTCGCGAAAATACAAAGAAAAATTCGGCTCAAAAACAAAGAAAAAATCAAAAGCGTCCGTTGCTCGGGAATCGTCCGGTCAGGTTTCGCTTTTTGACGCGATAAATCAAACCGCGGCGCCGCAATTATCATCCGCGTCCAAAGCTCCGCCGGAATTAATCGACGAAAAAGAATTGCTTACGGCCAGACTCGCGATTAAATTCCCGGAATATATCCTTGAATCCGCAAAACAAAACAAACCGAACATTTTAACGAATTACCTTTACGAACTGGCGCAAAATTTCAACGCTTTTTATCACACAACGCCGGTGTTGCAATCGCAAAATTCGCTCCAGCGTGAACTTCGCCTTACGCTTACACAAGCCGTTGCAAAGACAATTTCAACCGGTTTGAATCTTTTGGGAATCGGGTACACGGAAAAAATGTAAACAATAACCGCGCCCACCCGTAGTTTTTTATTTCTTGCCCTCGCCGCAAAAATAATAATAATTTTCCTTGGGAATATCTTTTGATTTTGAGCACTCCATGATTTGCATTGAATCAAAATATTTTACAAGCTTTTCCATTGCTATGGGAGCTTCGTAAGCGAGAGGGACTTCGTCATTGGCGTGTTCTAAGGCATACTCTTTTTTGTAATTTTCAAACCATTCTTCCGCGACACCTATAAATCCGTCTTTTTTAACAATTCTTTGAAGTTGGTCAGCAACGGGGTTTTTTAAATCGTCATGCAGGTTATGAAACAGAAATCCGGCTAAAACCATATCAAAATGATTATCCTTAAAAGGCAGTTTGACCGCGGATGACGCATGGCATTTGGAATTTTTCAATTTTTTCAACATCACCTTCTTTAAGGATGGATCTATAAGCGATTTTGGAAAGAAAAAATCACCTTCTTGCGTTTTATCAAGCACTCTCTCTGAAACATCAACAAGATATATCCGCGTTTTATCCATCAAGCCAAACCTATCGAGTTCCTGCAAAGCAAAAAGCGTGGTAAGCGCGCCTATGGCGGGACCTATGTCAACAAGCCTGATTTTAGATAAAGCTTTAAGCTCAGGCAGATGTTTTTGTATATATTTCCTCAAACATTCCGCGATTTTCATGTTTCCTTTAATGGCGAAAAAATCAACAAGAATTTTTTCCTGTATATAATTTTTATGACTTCCGAATCTGATTATGGAAGACGTTATAAAGTCCTCTGAAGTTAATTTTTTATACATTGTGTAAATTAATTGACATAATGGATAGTATATAATTTAAATTTCATTTTGCATTTTTTACAGATTTTAAGAAGTCAAAAACGGTAAGAAATCCACGGAATCATCACTTTCACGCAAACCGACGTTTCCTGCGCAAAATAGCATATTGGAGCTCCAAAATAGCTCTTTCCAAAAAAATTGTCAATAGAATTTTTCAAAGAAACAATCCGCCTGTCTACGCCGCAATTTATATGAAATTTCAGCAAATGCATGGATATTCTCTTGCGGAGCGATTAAATTTTATATAAACTTTTACTGAATTCAAAGATTGTATATTTTTTTTGACACAAGGCCGTTACCGAACAGAACATTCGCCATAGGCAAACACGGCTCTATAAAAACAAATCATCGCGAACAGACCGTTGCCGGACAGACCGTTCCGCCGCAGGCGGAACACCGGAGGCAACACAGGTCCTATATAAAAACTAATCACAGGTATTATGTTGCAAAACTTAATCAAATTCGGTTTATCGGATAAAGAAGCCAAAATATATATGGCTTTAATGGAGATGGGTCCGTCAACGGTAACGGAAATCTCAAAAAAAGCGAAAATAACCCGCACAAACGGCTATCACGTTTTAAACTCGCTCATCACGAAAGGCATGGTAAGCACATACGAAGAAAAATCAAAAATGATATTCATCGCGGAATCGCCAGAAAGAATTGTCGCAATGCTTGAAGAAAAATTAAAAGAAGCGGAAAAAAACGTGCAATACGCCAAAAAAATCTTGCCGGAATTCAAAGCGATATACAAAAATCCCGCAGGAAAATTAAAAGTTAAATTTTACGAAGGCGTTGAAGGCATCATAAGCATTTACGAGGATACTTTAACTTCAAAAAGTACGATTTTAGCTTTTGCTTCAGTCGAATACGGTCATTCGTTTATGCCCGGTTACATTCCCGAATATTATGAAAGACGTGCGCACAGGAGTATTCCTCTCAATGCGATTATGTCTTACACAAAAGAATCGTTCAGGATCAAGGATTTAGACCAAAAGCACCTTAGGGTAAGCAAAATAGTGCCTCTCAAATATCAAATTTCCCTCGAAACCAATATTTATGACGATAAAGTGGCGATAATGTCTCTTAGAGAAAAATTCGGCGCGATTATTGAAAGCAAAGAAGTTGCGGAGGCGTTCAAACATTTATTTGATTTAGCGTATGAAAGAGCAACGGAATATGATGAAAAAATCGGCGGCAAATATAATCCGGAAATAGAGAAAAAAATGAGAGAAGAGATGGAAAAAGAAAAAGAATAAATCCGGATGCGCGCTAATAAGATGACAATGGTAGTTATCCAGAATCCAGTGAAGATTTTTGAGAAAAAGAGATTATGGCAGGA
>CAZNCD010000068.1:0-5299 GCA_964571575.1 uncultured Candidatus Peribacteria bacterium | reverse complement strand
GTTACGTACGGAAGATAGTGAGCATCGAAATCTGGTCTTGCATACCCGGCTTTTTTTCTTTCAGGAGTGAATAAACCCGCATCGTCCCAAATGCCAACAGAAACATCAAATCCTTTCCTTAATTGCGCGATTTTTTCTTGATCAAGCCTCCCCTCCACTCTATCAAGCAGACCTGATACTGCTTTTTTTGTTGTGTCGCCTCCTGGAAATCCTTGCAAATCAAAGTCGCCGGGTTTTTGCATACCAAAACGATAATCCGCTATCCATAGCGCTTGCTGTTCAGGCGTTAATTTGTCCCAATAAGGTCTTTGCGGATTGCTTCGTCTTTCGTCTATTCCTTCAGGAGGTGTATGTGTCATTTGAGTTTTGGTTAAAAATTAGGTTTGGGGAGCATTATAATGCGTCTGTAGGGCTTGTCAAGGCCAAATCGGAAAATCATCTTAACAACTTCAAAAACTCATCTTCTGTGAGTGTTTTTATCCCGAGTTTTTTTGCCTTATCCAATTTGCTTCCAGGATCCGCACCAACAATAAGATAATCCGTTTCGTGCGTGACTGCGCTCAAGACTTTGCCGCCGAGCTCTTTTGTTCGCGCTTTTGCGGCGTCACGCGACATCGATGAAAGCGAACCGGTGATCACAAAACTTTTTCCTGTGATATTTGCGTTCGATTGAATTTGGCCATGCGTAAAGCGAATTCCGAGATCAAAAAGTTCGCTCAGAATTTCGAGATTCTTTTTGTTTTGCGCATAATCAAAAATACTTTGCGCGACTTTTTCGCCAACGCCGTCGATTGAATGAAGCTCGTCTAGCGTTAGATTTTTCAAAATTTCGATAAGATCTGGAATTTGTAGCTTATCAGCTTTTTGCAGTATATATTTGGCAAAATCCGAGCTGTTTTGTTCGCCAAGATATCGAATCCCGAGTGCATAAATAAACTTATCAAGTGGAACGCGTTTTGATTTTTCTATGGATTCAATAATATTGTCGGCCTTTTTATCTTTGAAAAATGGCAGATATAATAAATCTTCTCTTTTCAACTTATAAATATCCGGCAGAGTCGCAATCATCCCTTCGTCCAAAAGAAGAAGTACGACTTTTTCGCCGAGGCCTTCAATGTTCATCGCGTCCTTTGAAACAAAGTGAATCATCGCCTCTTTTTTCATTCCGAAACAATCCGGATTTGTGCATCTGTAAGCCGCCATTCCCTCCTCACGCACAATCTCGGAACCGCAAACCGGACAGGTTTTTGGAAAATGAAATTTTTTCTCGTTACCCGTCCGAAGATCCGTTATTACAGAAACGACTTCCGGAATTACATCTCCGGCTTTTTGAATAATAACCGTATCCCCTATTCGCACGTCTTTTTTCCCCATCTCATCTTCGTTGTGCAAAGTCGCGCGTGAAATCGTGCTTCCTGAAACAAGAACCGGTTCAAGAACCGCAACCGGAGTAATCGCGCCGGTGCGTCCAACTTGCACAATTATATCGAGCACTTTTGTTGTAACCTGTTTCGGCTGAAATTTATATGCGACCGCGTAACGCGGAGCTTTTGCGGTGAATCCCATGCGGCGCCATTGATCTTTGCTGTTTACTTTTATGACAACGCCGTCAATTTCGTAGGACAGTTTTTCACGCAGACGCGGCACGTTTTCTATGTATTCAATAACTTCCTTGATCGAATCGCAAACTTTAAAATGCGTATTGATTTTGACTCCGAGACGCTTAAGAGTATTCAGCGATTCTTCCTGCGTCGTTAAAGGGGACGGTTTTCTGCGAGAAGTGTCCCCGATTGCGCCGATTTCATAAAAAAAAGCTTCAAGATCGCGATTGGCGGCGATTGCCGGATCCAACTGGCGGATTGCGCCCGCCGCGGCGTTTCTTGGATTTGCAAATTGTTCTTCGCCGGATGCGGCTTGTTGTTTATTCATTTTTTCAAACGCTTTTTTTGATAAATAAACCTCGCCTGAAACTTCCAAATCAACCGATTCGTTGAGTTCCATTGGAATACTTTCGATTGTTTTAACCGTATGCGTTACGTCTTCACCTTCTTTACCGTCTCCGCGCGTTAACGCGCGCGCGAATTTTCCTTTGCGGAAATGGAGAGTGATGTTGAGTCCGTCGATTTTCAATTCGCATATATATGAGATTTTTTCACCCGGCACAAGTTTTTGTATACGCTCAACCCAATCAAACAATTCTTTCCGTGAAAATACATCCTGCAAGCTTTTTTTCGGCGTAATATGCTGTATTTTATCAAATTTTCCACTTAAAACACTGCCCACTCTCTGCGTCGGCGAATCCGGAGTTACAAACTCCGGATATTTCGTTTCCAAAGCGCGTAATTCTTTTTTCAGCGAATCACGCACATCTTCCGAAACTTCGCTTTTATCCAGCACAAAATACTGATAATTCAGCTCTTTTATTTTTTGCTTAAGTTTTTCGATCCTTATGCGGACACCTTCGCGTTCAGACATTGAAAAAATGTTTATTTTCTGATATAATTATATGATATGCAGACAGCAAATCAACACACAATCAGCGACACTCGGGCTAAGGCCCTTGGGGTTCCGCTTGCGGACTCAAACGTCATGACTCCTGAAGACGGGGAATTTATGGAGATGATTATGAAAAAAATAAAAAACAACGAGATTAATCTTTTTGCGCCCGGTTCTCTCATGAATCAAAAAATTTATGACGCATTGAGCCCTGAAAATAAAGTAAAGGCTGATGCCGAAGCATTTAATTTTTTAGCCGCCATAAGAGAAATAAAAGGGCTTTATAATGCCGATATGGCGAAAACTTATCAAATGCAAAATATTGTTCATCGTTTGAGAATCACAAAAGAGCGCGCGGAAGAATTTGGCGGCGACATCTTTATAATTTGAGAAATATCATTTAAAATAAACACGATGGCTGATAAAACAAATCAAACAAGCGCAACTCAACAAACCGCTCAAGGCGGAATGATAAATCTTCAGTCCGTTGGCGTTATAAGAGACGGGAAAATGTTGATTAAAGGTATCCGCGGCCAATTTTTGATTAATGCGGATCAGGCTAAAATTGATGCGGTTATAACAAAATATTCAATACCGGAAACTGTGCTCAAAAAAATTCCGGATTTAATCGCTTTGATGCTGCAGACCGAATCAATGGATGAAGCGGAACGGGAATATTGGTATCAAATTTTACCCGTTATGACCGATGATCAAGTAAACAAATTGAGAAATATTCTCGTAAATGAAAAAGAACAACTCGTAAGACTTGATGAAGAATACAACAACGATCTCAAAAAATTAAACGACAAACATCTTATTGAATGGGAAGGGTTTAACAGAAAACAAAAACGCACAGAAATCGCGGAAGCCGAAATGGAATCGGAAGTAACGGAAAAAGAAAAAGAAGCGCAATTGCTCAAAGAGCTGGATCAAATGCAGGGAAGCCAAAAATAATTTTAAATTTTAAACCGCCGATTTTCGAGACGGGAATCTTTTTCTCAGCTTTCTATTGAAATCAGTTTCGCTTGTATTATCAATCTGTTTAAATCCGTGCCGACCGGAACGCAGGTTATCAGCGTAAGAATATTCTCCTTGGTTTGCTTTAAAGGATCTATATTTTTTGGTGAAACGACTTCTATTTTAAAAACATCATAAATATATTTTTTCTGATTATAAAACATCACGATTTTATCGCCTTCTTCAATTTCTTCCAGAATCGCGAAAACATCTTTAAATCTTCCGGATTTCCATGGGAAATACGAGCTGTGGCCTGTTATAACAATATTTCCGGTTTCGCCCGGTTTTGAAGTGCCGGGATAATTTATAACTCCGCTTTCAAGACCTTTTTGTATTTCTTTTTCGAGTGAATTAAAATCGCGTTTCAATAACGCGTCGTCGCTGACTTGGATAATCGGTATGTTTTTATTTATTCGCGGGATAATGAGACGCGTATCCGGCGGCGCGACTTTAAGCGCCATATACGGAATATTTTTCTTTTCCTTTTCCGGATTTTTATCCACTTCCAACAATTTTTGTTTTACCGGAGGCGCGCCGGGCTTTGTATATTCCTGCAAAACATTGGCCTGAACCGTTTGGCCCGTAATATTGCCGTATTTCACTTGGAATATTTGTTTATATGCCGACCAATTCATCGCAAAAAACAACAACCCGAAAATCATCGCTGAAAACGCCAGTTGTTTTGAAAAATCCCATATGTGAAACGTTATTCCTTTTTTATGCGGTGTTTTGGCTTTTATTTCCACGTATTTATATTCAACGTGGTTTTTAGCTTGCGCGTCGTTACGTACAATCTTTGCTTCAAGAATCCCGTTCTCTCCAAGCGGACGCAAGATTGTATAAACCTTGTCTATTTTATAAGATTTTTGGTCCATTTATGTTTTTATTTTTATTGGGCGCGAACAGATGTAACGGATTCGCGTCTGTTATCTTGATATTATAGCGGATTTTTGGCTTTCAGACAAGCCTTATTTAGCTGATTATTCCACCTCCAAGAACTTGTGAACCGGCATAAAAAACAACTGATTGACCTTTTGCTGCGGCGCGCTGCGGATGTTTGAAGATGACTTCCGCGGTTAAAGAGCTTTTAATTATAAGTTTCGCGGCGGCGGCGGGAGAAGCGTATCTGATTTTTGCTTTAATGCTCCGCGCTGAAACGGATTTGCCGGAAATGAAATTCATTTTTTTGACTGTGATTTTTTTTGAATAAAGGTTTTGCTCGCGGCCAACATAGATTGTATTGGATTTTTTATTTATTTTTACTATAAAAAGCGGTTCGCGCTGGCCGCTGATCCCAAGATTTTTTCTTTGGCCGATTGTATAAAGCGCGATTCCGCTATGTATACCGAGCTTGCGGCCGTCAAGTGTTTTTATCGAACCATGTTTAAAATATCTTGCGGGCAAATATCTTGTTAAAAAATCCGTGTAGGATTTATCCGGGAAAAAACACAGGTTCTGACTTTCTTTTTTCACTACAAGATCGTGAAGTTTGTATTTTTGCGCGATGTTTCTAACCTGAGTTTTTGTGAAATCGCCAAGTGGAAATAAAATGCGCTTCAGTCGCTTTTGCGTCAAAGTGTATAAAAAATAACTTTGATCTTTCTGTTTATCCTTTGCGGTTTTAAGGTTGCGGCCTGTGTTTTTTGCGTAATGTCCCGTCGCGACATAATTGGCTCCAAGATCGCGCGCTATTTTTAAAAGTTCTCCGAATTTGATATATCGGTTGCATTCAACGCAGGGATTTGGTGTGCGTCCGGCGAGATATTCTTTCACAAAATAATCAACT
>CAZNCD010000067.1:0-5306 GCA_964571575.1 uncultured Candidatus Peribacteria bacterium | reverse complement strand
AAAAACCTAATCCCTCTTTTTATAAATGGAAACTAATTCGCTGATACTTACAGGGCAAATGCATATGGCGGAAAAAACAACGCACCAAGAAATTTCATACATTATAAGCGAAGACCCGGAATATGTAAGACGGCATGGATTGGAAGAAACCATCGAAACGCTGGACGCTTTTCATGCCGCGACAGCCGAAAACTACGCGTCGGCCGTCAGAATGAACATGTCTCCGACGGATCTGAAAATAATAGCGAAAAGACAAGCTTTTTTTGACAACGCGATTCTTTGTTTCGGAGAAGGCCGCGCTGTCCGCGTTTTGGATGAAAATGGCGATTATACAAAAGAATGCGAAGAAATGTTCTCACGGCTTCCCGTCGGAACAATGATTGCCGCGATTTTGCTGATACCGGGCGAAAGCGAAGAAATTTGGCTCGTTGAAATCCAAAAGCAAAAAAATATAAAACTTCAAAAACTGCAAACCACGGCGCCTGATTTTAAAGACCTCGACAATCCGAACATAATACAGCCCGATATCGGATCTTCGCAGCTGCGCGAACAAATTTCGCACGCCGGCAACGTAATTTTCGTTTTAAGGCCCGAAGAAATTTTTAATATGCACACAAATTCGGAAATCATAAAAATAATCAAAGAAAACCGCCGCGGAATGTGCGTGTTGATAGAACGAATTCTACAAAAATTTTTCCATTAAAGGCTTAACATCAATATCCAAAATATCTTGATATGCAAGCGGTTCATGCGCGAGCTGCGGCTCCAGCTCCTCATTTATCGCGCGGGTTTCCTGATAAAAAATTCCAATCGGCAGTTTATCGCCGTCCTCTCTCGCTTTTATAAACGCCGCGTCTTTGTCCGAAATCTTATAATTTTTATCGTCATTCAATTTATAAACGCGTTGTTTAAAATAATCGAAAGTGTTTATTTTATTGAACGTTACGCACGGCTGAAAAACATCAATCAGGGAAAATCCTTTATGTTTTATTCCTTCCATGATAAGCGATTTTAAATGTGCGACGTCGCCCGCAAATCCTCTTGCAACAAAGGTCGCGCCGGTCGCAATCGCCAGTTCAATCGGATTTACCGGAGTTTCAATAACGCCAAACGGAGTTGATTTTGTTTTCATTCCCTTTTCGGAAGTCGGAGAAGCCTGGCCTTTTGTTAAGCCGTAAATTTGGTTGTTATTAACAATATAAAGCAAATCCGCGTTGCGCCGCATCGTATGGATAAGATGTCCCATGCCGATTCCATATCCGTCGCCGTCGCCGCCCATTCCGATAACGGTTAACGAGTGATTCGCGAGTTTTGCGCCCGTCGCAATCGGCAAAAGTCTGCCGTGTAAAGTATGACTTCCGTATGTGTTTATCCAATGGGGCATTTTTGACCCGCAGCCTATTCCGCTCACAATAAAAATTTTATGCGGTTCAAGATTTAGTTCCGCCATGGCTTGTTTTAGCGCCATTTGAATCCCAAACAATCCGCATCCCGGACACCAATCCGGTTTTTCTTCAACAACGTTAAAATCTTTTAATTCCGCCATATTTTTATTGATTTGCGCGCCGCGCGCTGTTTCCCGCCGCTCCGCGCACATTGTTATAAATTTGTTTCGCGGTAAACGACCTTCCGCTGTAATCAAGAATTTTTTGATCCATTGCTATCCCGGTTTTTTCACGAATTAAATCACCAAGCTGTCCGCTGTAATTTTCCTCGACCAGAATTTTTTTCTTCGCACCGCTTAAAATTTTACCAACCTCTTCCGCATGAAACGGACACATATATTTAATTTGCAAAAAATTCGCGCTCACTCCGTCCGCACTCAACATTTCCATAGCCTCCAAGGCCGCGCCTTTTGTTGAGCCCCAGCTCACAAATGTGATGTCCGCTTTTGATTGACCGATCAATTCCGGTACAGGCAGTTCGCGCAGCAAAGTTTTCATTTTCCGCATCCGTTTCTCCATTTTTTTATTTCGATTTTCGATATCCTCGACAATAAAACCGAAATCATTATGTTCATCGCTCGTGTGAATGAACATCCCGCCTTTTTCTCCAACAAGCGGTCGCGCTGAAATTCCATCGGGCGCGTCTTGATAACGCGGAAAACGACCGGCAACAGCTTCTCCGCGCGCGTTTCTAATCAAATCTTTTTCGCGCAATAATTTTCCGCGGTCGATTTTCATCCCGCTCGTATCAAACATGTCAACGCTCGCTTCGCTTTCAGCGAGATATTTATCGGACAAAATAATCACGGGCATTTGATATTTTTCCGCGATATTAAACGCGTCAAAAGTCAATTTGAAACATTCCTCCAAATCGCCGGGGGCCACAACCATCCTTGGGAATTCGTCTTGCGAAGCATGCAGCATAAACTGCAAATCGCCTTGCCCCGTGCGCGTCGGCAAACCCGTTGAAGGTCCCGGCCTCTGCACATTCACAACAACAATTCCGGTTTCATGCATGCCCGCCAAGCCCAGCGCCTCCGCCATAAGAGAAAATCCGCCGCCGCTCGTCGCCGTCATATTCCTTACGCCGACTTCGCTCGCTCCGATTATGTGATTAACCGCGGAAAGTTCATCCTCAACATGTTTTACAATCACGTTATATTCGCGTGAATGCGCGGCCATAAAATGCAATATGGAGCTCGAAGGAGTCATGGGATATTCCGCCACAAATTTACATCCGCCTTTTATGGCGCCGATGGAAAGAGCGTCATTTCCGTTTATCAAGATTCTTTTTGCGGTGTTTTTGAGAGGCACCAATTTATAATCAAATTTGCCGCTGTATTTTTCTTTTACAAAATCATATCCGGCCTGCGCCGCATTTATATTATTGTTTACAACTTCTTCGCCTTTTTTCGCAAAAGTTTCTTTCAGCGAATCTTTCAAAAAATTCAAATCATAATCCAAAAGCGAAACGCACGCGCCAATCGCAACGATATTTTTCGCTATAATTCCGCCACCTTTTGTTTTAGCCAATTCCGCCAAAGGAACGCTGAATAAATTCACGCCATCGCGCCCGTCCGCTTTCGGCACATCTTCCGGATCAAAAACAATTCCGCCGCCTTTAACAATCTCATCCAAATGCAAGTCGAAAGTTTCTTTATTTAAAGCGCAGACCAAATCAACTTCATTCAAATGAGAACTGACCGGCTTTTCGCTCATACGCACCTTGTTATAATTATGCCCTCCGCGGATCAGCGAAGGATATTCCGCGTTTGTAAAAGTATAAAGTCCGCCGCGATGCAGAATAAGAGCAAAAGTATGCCCGGCTTTTTCGATGCCTTGACCCGCTTCCCCGCCGATAAGCCAGCTGAGTTTGTTTTCAATCATGCTTGATTATTATATGGGGACGATTCTTTATCCGCAATTAAAATTTTACGATACGTTCATTCGCGCCCGTTTTCATATTTACGGTTCTTGCCGTTAGAAAAAGCGCATCACTCAAGCGATTTAAATAAGGAATCAAATGTGGATTCAATTGCGTCTTTCTGTTGACGGCGGCCAATCTTCTTTCCGCACGCCTGCAAACCGCTCGAGCGATGTGTAATTTTGCCGCCGCAATATCCCCTCCCGGCAAAATAAATTTTTTCAAATTCGGCAAAATTTTCTCCAGCGCGATTACGTATTTTTCAACACGTTTTACGTCAGCCGCAAAAATCAATCGTTTTTTATAACCCGCAACTTCCGCACCGATTTTAAAAAGATTATTTTGCGCATTATTTATAAATTTTTTCACGCGAACAATTTTTATCATCGAATAAATCTCGCCAAGCAAAGCGTTTAATTCATCAAACGCGCCGATAAGTTCAATCACGCGCGAATTTTTCGCCACAGTTTTTTTGTTGATTAAACTTGTAAAGCCTTTATCTCCTTTTTTTGTTGATATTTTCATGACAATATAATAACATTTTATACTATGAAAAAACGCGTATCAAAAAAACAACCCGCGCTTAATCCGCTTTTTAAAAAAATCGGGAAAGTTTTTGACACACGCATTCGCCCCATGCTTCAGGCCGACGGAGGCGACGTTGAAATATTAAGCCTAAAAGGCAAAACTCTCACGGTTCGCCTTGTTGGCGCATGCGGAAGCTGTCCATATGGATTAATGACTTTGCAATACGGAATACAGACGAACATCGATGACGCTTTCCCGAAAGAAAAAATAATTGTGGAATTGGGCGGTTAAAGTGTTATAATCGTGGCAGTTTGTTAATCGCGCGTCATGGAATCCCCAAAAGAAATAAAAGAACTTGCAAAATCAATAGATCGCCTTGTTTATACGGTGGCAAATTTCGCCAGCAATAAACCAAAAAAAGCGTTTTATATTTCCTTGATAAAAGGGATAGCTTTTGGTTTTGGCAGTGTTCTCGGCGCGACATTGCTGGTCGCGATATTCATTTATCTTTTAGCAAAAATCCAACTTGTGCCGATTCTTGGAGATTTTGTGAAAGATATTCTTGAATACATGAAAGCCGCCGGCGTAAAAGGAATTTAAATATCAGGGCTCCCTCTCTCTCTTATTTAAACTCGACAAAATTATCCGCTGTGATGCCGTGTTTTGCGCTTTCGCCGGCCGCTATTTCAACAACATATTTTGCCGCCGTGGACGATTTATAAATTTCACACGGATCGGTTTTGCACGGCTGAACATTCGAGGCGATATTCATTATTTTACCCGTTCCATCGATAAAAATCATATCAAGCGGAATCAAGGTGTCTTTCATCCAAAAACTGCGCACGGCTTCATCCGGATAAATAAAAAGCATACCATGTTTTTCTTCGAGTTTTTTGCGATACATAAGACCCCGTTCCCATTCAGTTTCGGTATCCGCGATTTCCGCACGGATAACATAATCGCCGTTTTGTGCGTGAAAAATAACATTTTTTTGTGTAACGCCGCATCCGGATAAAAACAACAACAACGCCAACGCAAAAATATTTTTTTTCACCTTCGCATTTATACTTTAAATATAATGGCGGGGCCGACGGGATTTGGACCCGCGATCTCCACAGTGACAGTGTGGCGCTTTGAACCGGGCTAAGCTACGACCCCAGATTTGAACACAAAAATAATATATACAAAGGACGTCAATTTCAAGCCGCTTATAAAAAAGTCCTCAAGCGTTGCAAGAGGACTATGGTTCGTACCGCTTATGATGATCTTGTCTACGGACTTAACTCGCAATATCCTTCCGCGGTATCTACGACCAAGAATAATATACACGCATGTGATGGAAAAAGCAAACTTATTTAGGCTAGGTAATTATCCAGAACAACGTGAGGGTATAGTGAAAAAGAGCTATC
>CAZNCD010000066.1:0-5336 GCA_964571575.1 uncultured Candidatus Peribacteria bacterium | reverse complement strand
GCCCTGCTTTTTCGCGGCCTTCAGCGCGTTCACACAGCACCAGTCAAACTCAACCGAGCTGCCGATGCAATACGCCCCGGATCCCAGCACGATTATCTTTTTAGAAGACCACCGTCCCTCTACCGCACCACCGTCCCCATGGTATGTCGCGTAAAGGTAATTTGTCTTCGCCGGCCATTCAGCGGCCATTGTATCAATCTGATTTATCGTCGGCAGGATGCCCATTTTCTTGCGCATCACGCGAACTTCCCAAGCCTTTTTCCCGGTCATATTCGCAATTTGTTTATCCGAAAACCCAAGTTTTTTCGCTTTAAGCATCCACCACCGTCCCGCCCTAGCACCACCGTCCCCCTTTTCAAAATCAACGATATTCTTCAACTTGTCTATAAACCACAAATCAATCTTCGTCATGTCCGCGATTTTTTTCGAACTCCATCCACGTCTGAACGCCTCCGCAATCGCAAGAATTCTTCTCGGGGTTGGTCGCGTTAATTCCTGTTCAAGTTTTTCCGGAACAATCCCGATATTATGATTTGCCGTAAATCCATGCAAGCCGATTTGTAGCATACGCAAACCCTTTTGCATAACTTCCTCAAAACTTCTTCCCAAGGCCATAATCTCACCCACCGACTTCATCGCGCTCGAAATCTCATACGAAACCATGCGAAATTTATCCAAATCCCACCTCGGAATTTTCAGCGCCACATAATCCAACGCAGGTTCAAAAAACGCTGACGTTGTCTTTGTCACCGCATTTTTCAAATCACTCAATCTATATCCAAGCGCCAGTTTCGCGGCTATATAAGCCAAAGGATAGCCCGTCGCCTTTGACGCAAGTGCGCTGGACCGACTTAAGCGAGCATTTACTTCAATCACTCGATACTCATGACTAACCGGATCAAGCGCGTACTGAATATTGCACTCTCCGATAATAGAGAGCGCCCGAATCGCCTTTATAGAAAGCGATCTAAGCATATGATATTCGTAGTTTGTCAAAGTCTGCGAAGGCGCAATCACAATACTCTCACCCGTATGAATTCCAAGCGGATCAAAATTTTCCATGTTGCAAACCGTGATGCAGTTGTCGTATTTATCGCGCACCACTTCATACTCAATTTCTTTCCAACCTTTCAAACATTCCTCAATCAAAACCTGCTCGCTATATGAAAACGCACTCTCAAGCAATGTCTCAAGTTCACTCATTTCATACGCAATTCCACTCCCAAGTCCGCCAAGCGCATACGCCGCGCGCACAATCACCGGAAATTTAATTTTTTTCGCAGCAGCTACGGCCGCCGCCTTATTTCCGCACGCCAGACTTTTTGGCGTATTCAAGCCCATTTTCGCCAAAGCCACTTTAAACAAATCTCTATCTTCAGTTTTTTCTATAACCGATACCGGCGTTCCGAGAACCGCCACTTTATACTTTTTCAAAACCCCGCGCCTATCCAATTCCACCCCGCAATTCAGCGCAGTTTGTCCGCCAAAAGCCAGCAAAATCCCGTCCGGCCGCTCGCGTTCAATTACTTTTTCCGCAAATTCCGCGTTCACCGGTAAAAAATAAACTTTATCCGCCATGTCTTCGCTCGTCTGAATCGTCGCGATATTCGGATTCAGCAAAACCGTCTCAATTTTTTCCTCTTTGAGCGCCTTGATTGCCTGACTTCCGGAATAATCAAATTCTCCAGCCTCCCCTATTTTTAGGGCTCCAGAGCCTAGAATTAAAACTTTGCAGATTTTGGAAGCCATATTTCCCGCATAGCATACTCAAAAAATCGCGAATAATCAATAGAAATTCGCCGATGAATAAGTTCAGATACATATTGGACTGTGAGGAAATAACTTACAGTTGTTTATGAAACGAATATTCATTCGCCGATGGCGCTGTTTGGTTTTTTCGTATATAATAATTTTCCTTTAAAAAACATATGCAACACGCTAATAATGCGGACTTAATAGAGATAATCACGGAATTCGTTGAGGAAACGGCGTTATATCTGGCTCCTTACGCGCCGGTCGATACGGACCCTTTTGCATATACAAATATTAAAGAGGCGATGGAGACAATACCGGGAGCAATTATATATATCAGAGATGCCATAATCGCCGCGCTGGATGATTTAAAAAGAGAATATCCGGAGGGTATTCCGGAAGGAAAAATAACAGAGGCATTGGCTGTTGCCGCGAAAGAACCGGCATTCTCGGAAAATAAAAATGTTAGCATAATCGCCATTGAGTTTCATCAATCGATAATAATGAAAATTATAGCAAAAGCCGCTAAAAAAGCATTCGCGAAAGCAAATAAAGACGCGGAATTGGGAGACAAGTTCGATATAAAAATAGCAGGACGCACGTGCGGCGAAATACTTGAAGCTATACATGCGCGCTTTATTGAATCAATATCCGCGGTTGGAGCAAAAAACACAGCGGCTGAAATTCTGGAAAGAATTTTTGACGAAGAGCTGTTTTCAAAATTGCCGAACGATCCGCATTCAATAGACCCGGAAACGATTAAAGTATTCACGGGGTATAGAGATTTGATTTATGAAAACGCGGGAGAATTTTTAAAAATTTATCTTCCCTGATTCCGCCGTCGCAAAAATCAATTCGGCTTAATTTTTATGATTTCCTCTTCCACAACCTTTCCCGGGAAAGAAAATCCGCCGGCTTTTCTATGTCCTCCCCCGCCAAGCATTTTTGATATAACGGACAAATCGACATCATCGTCTTTTGTGCGAATCGATCCTTTAATCATACCGTCATTTTCCGCAAGCAATACGCAAAATTTTCCTTCTTCATTCATGTTCAAAAAATCAATGACGCGGTCGATTTCTTCATGCACGGCGCCGCATTCTTGCAAATCTTCTTCCGTCACAACCGAAACGGTTATCTCCTGATCCGTGATTTTTATTTTTTCCAAAATCCTACCCCACAATTTTATTTGCGGAATACTCATTGTTTTAAAAAGAGCTTTGACGATTTTCGATTTATCCGCACCGTATTTTGCCAATTCAAAAGCCGCGCGCAAGGTTTCACTATCCGTGTTTGAATGCATAAAACTTCCAGTGTCAAAATAAATCCCAAGCAGCAGAGCCGTCGCAATCTCGCGCGGAATCGGCCATGAAAAATATTTAAAAATTTTATAAATCATAAACGAAGTTGAGCACGCTTTTCCGTCAACAAAATTGAAATCAGCAAAGCGGGTGTTTGAAATATGATGATCTATATTGAGATGCGGTTTAACATTTTCAAAACTAATCATCGCCGGAGAGCTCGCATCCACGCTTACGATTAAATCGAAATGTTTAAAATCCGTTTCCGTAACAAATTTATCAACATCGCGAAAATTAAAATAATAATCCTTCGGTTTATCAACGCACGCGCTTATAACATTTTTACCTTGCGCAATCAAATAATGCCGCAGCGCCAGATTACTGCCGATCGTATCTCCGTCCGGACTTTTGTGCGAAATGATTGCAATATTTTTTGCGTTATCAAACAAACTTTTTATCTCTCTCAAACTCTCCGCGTTAAAAATATCGTCTTCATTCATGTGATAATATTTAAGGAGAAAATGATAACACAAAACTACATCGCGCTTACAAGTAAAATAAAGTCTTTTGCGCTGGACTTAGGGTTTGATTTGGTGCGTATTGCGAAAGCGGAAAAATCAAAATCATCCGCCGCGTATCTTAAAAAATGGCTTTCATCGCACAAGAATGCGGATATGAAATGGATGGAAAATTCGCCAAGCCGCCGTGCGAATCCCGCAAAGATTCTACCCAAAGCGCGTACGATTATCTGCCTTGCGGTAAATTACCGCACCACCGTCCCCCCGCGATTGCATAAAGACGGAATTAAAATCGCTTGTTACGCGTGGAGCCGCAATTATCATAAAATTATCGAGAAACAATTAAAACGTCTCGCGCGATTTATTAAACAACTCGCGCCGGACGCCGCGCTGAAATCTTATGTCGATACCGGCCCATTTTTGGAACGTCATTTCGCGGCAAACGCGGGCCTTGGCATAATCGGCAAAAATACATGTTTGATAACCCGCGAATTCGGTTCTTATGTTTTTCTCGCGGAAATAATCACAAATTTAACGCTTCCGCCGGACCAGCCGCCAGCCGCAAAAATTTCCTGCGGCGCATGCGAACGCTGTATAAAATCGTGTCCGACGGGCGCACTCGCCGCGCCTCGCCGCGTCCCGCGAAACAACAGCAAAGCGCTCACCATGCCGTACGAACTTGACGCTCGCAAATGCATTTCTTATTTAACAATTGAGTCACGCGGAAAAATCCCAAAAATTCTCCGAAAAAAAATCTCTCCTTGGATATTCGGCTGCGATATTTGCCAGGAAGTTTGTCCGCATAATGTCCGCGCGCAACCAACGAAAAACCCGGATTTCGCTCTCGCGCCGCAGCTCAAAAAACTCACGCTCAAAAAACTCCGCGCAATCAAGACCGAAAAAGAATTCAAAAAACTGCTCGCCGGTACATCTTTAATCCGCGCAAAATTTAAAGGCATAAAAAGGAATCTTAAAATCGTTTAAGTTCTTCCTTCTTCCAGAGGCAGCGGCTCCAGCGTATGCGGATTGCGGTGAAAATTCTGCACCAAAGCCCCGCAATTATAGCCTTCAACGCGAAGCACGCCATCTCCATGCCCGCCTTCAGATGACGGTGTATATATATGCATACATATCGGCGGTTGGGTAAATTTTACAACTTTTGCCCTGGCTTCCTCGGTGGCATAAACTCCTTCCGTGTCGGGTCCGGAAGTTACATAAATTATAATATAACCTCTTCTCTCCAATTCAAAACCGCCTTGCGGCAAATCGATTTCCCATATTCCGGGCCTGACTTCAATGGGCGCAGGCAGGAGGGAAATAGAGAGATTAGTGCCACATGCTTTCAAAAACGCATCCTTTCCTCCATCGCTCAAGTAAACCCTGATCCCGGGCGTTTTACAGTCAATATCGTTTTCATATCCCGCCAAACGCCTTTTTATATATTTTTGTTCAGCGTCTAAGCGTTCATATTGGCTGATTTGTCTGACACCGCCAGCTCCGCCGACTATTGAAGTAAGATATTTGCCAAGAATTTCTTCAGCCTTATTCGCCGCCGCATTCCCCCTCCTTCGCATTTCTTCAGTATCGACAAAATTCATAGGATTTTCAACCTTCCATTCGGAAGCCTTCCCCGGTGAATCTATTGCCATATTTATTTGATTTAAATAATAAAGAATTATATAATACTAAACCTAACTTAAATGTCAAGCAATGTATTGTATCACAGTTAAGTTTCCATTGTAGATTAAATTTTTCAGCACATGCT
>CAZNCD010000065.1:0-5354 GCA_964571575.1 uncultured Candidatus Peribacteria bacterium | reverse complement strand
TAACAAAAGAAAACTATGTACCGTGTCTACTTTTTGGGGTACAGATCATGGTGGACGCTGAGGGATTCGAACCCCCGGCCTTCTCGGTGTAAACGAGACGCTCTAACCAACTGAGCTAAGCGTCCTTTCAAGAATTTGCGCCATCCGCTTCGTTGCAGGCGCGTGGTGCCGGGGAAGGGACTTGAACCCTTACAGCCTTTCGGCCACTACCACCTCAAAGTAGCGTGTCTGCCATTCCACCACCCCGGCAATAACAACATTTTCCGCCGCGAGAAAATTTTACAATAATTCGCCCAAAAAATAAAATCGGATTTTCGCCATACGCTAAATTCCCAACTCTAATTTTAAGTTTTAAGCTGCAATTTTAAGCTTTGAGCTTTAACTTTTAAGCCTTATTTATCTCCCGCCCCATCTTTTGATTCACCAAGTTTCACGTCTTTTTCAAACGTGTCGCCGCTTCTCCAAACTTTCAGCTTAATGCTATCGCCGGGCTTTTTATCGCGGATTGACCGCTGAAGAGTATAATCAACACCGATTTTCCTGCCATCAACCTCCAAAATAACATCCCCTTTCTTTAAACCGGCTTTATCAGCCGCACTTCCCGGAACAACCGCGAATTTTCCCTGCTCGTCATCACCAACCAAAAGCGCGCCGGAATCAACTTTTATTTTTAGTTCATCGGCTTTTTCCGGTGTCAGCATCAAATATCTCACGCCAAGCATCGGCCTCACGATTTTTCCGTATTTCTGAATGCTTTCCAAAACAGGCTTAAGGTCATTCACGGGAATTGCAAATCCAATACCCTGAGCATTAGCGGCAATCGCAACATCAACTCCAATCACCTGCCCTTTTAAATTTATTAAAGGCCCGCCGCTGTTTCCGCCGTTAATCGCCGCATCCGTTTGAATCAAACCGGATAATGTTGAAACGCTTTCCATGCCGCCGGCTATAATTTCCCTGCCTTTCGCGCTAATAATCCCCTTCGTAACAGTGTTTCGATACTCGCCGAGCGCATACCCGATTGCAAGAACGCTCTGTCCTATCTGCACTGAATCGCTATCGCCAAATTCCAGAGCCGGAAATGTTTTTACTTTTGCGTTTGATCCGTCTTTCGGAACTATTCTTATAACAGCCAAATCATTAAGAGGATCTTGGCTTATAATTTTTGCGCCGTATTCAACTCCGTCGTTTGTGACAACCGTATATTCCGCTGTTTGATCCGAAACAACATGCTTGTTTGTCACAACCATGCCATCCGCGGTTACGATAAACCCCGTTCCACCCCCAATTTTTTGACGCTTGATCTCGGGTTTGCTGTTATTCTGCTGCGGCGCAAATTGTTGACCGAAAAAATCATTGAAAAAAGGGTCGTTTCCAAAAAATGGAAACGCTGAGTCTTGATACACTTTAATATCTTTTGAAAGTACAATCGAAACAACCGACGGGCTCGCTTTTTTAATCGCGCTGATTGCATCCGATTCTTCAACGTACGTTTTTTCTTCCGTAACATTTTTTATAATCGTTTGACCGGCTTGCTGTTCAATCAATTTATTAAAAAGATATTTGCTGGTTACAGCACCGCCCAAAAAACCCGACGCAAGGGCAATAACAACAATTAAAGCTACGAATTTTTTGGATAATGACTGCATAATGATTTGGTTAAAAAAATAAGACCGAGTGGCAATTTTTAATTTTAACCTTCTTATGATAAAATTCAAGAGTATGATTTTTAAAGCCGCTCTAAGAAAAAAATTATTATCAAAGAGAATATCTCAGAGCGCTAAGACAAAACTCAAAAAAGATAAAAAAATAACATCTCTAATCCTCCGCGACCCTCTTTATCAAAAATCCCGCAACATTCTATTTTATATGCCGATTAAAGGCGAACCGGATACCGGCGCGCTCATTAAAAACGCGCTTAAATCAAAAAAATCAGTTTATCTTCCAAAAGTCGATAAATCAAAAAAATGGCTGCATATCCACAAAATCAACAGTCTAAATGAACTTTGCCGCGGCGCATATAAAATTATGGAACCGCATCATGCCGCGCCAAAAATCAATCCGAAAAAAATAGATTTGGCTTTTGTGCCGGGAATCGCATTTGACAAAAAAGGTTCAAGAATCGGTTTTGGACGCGGATATTATGATCGTCTTCTTAAACGGGTAAAATGTAAAAAAATAGCGCTTGCTTATGAATTTCAAATGGTGAAAAATATTCCTGTCGAGCCTCACGATGTATTCGTTGATGGAATCATCACTGAAAAACGAAAAGTTAACAACAGGCGCGGATCTCCCGCAAAGCGGCGTCTATCCGCACCAAATAAAATCTAACAACATAAACAATGGCAAACCTGCAACAAACGGATCCAAAAACGTATGAAATTTTGATGGCTGAATCAAAAAGGCAAATGGAAGGGATAGAGCTTATCCCATCGGAAAATTATGTTTCACAAGCGGTTTTGGAAGCCATGGGTTCAATCTTCACAAATAAATATTCCGAAGGATATCCGGGCAAAAGATATTATGGAGGACAAATCTTTACCGACAAAGTGGAAAACCTGGCGATTGAAAGAGCAAAACAATTATTCGGAGCTGAACATGTGAATGTACAACCGTACTCGGGAAGCCCCGGAAACATGGCGGTTTATTTTGCTTTATTAAATTACGGCGATACGGTTATGGGCTTAAAACTTGATCACGGCGGACACATCACACACGGCTTGCCGATAAGCTTTTCCGGAAAATCGTATAATTTTGTGCAATACGAAGTTGATAAGGAAACTCAGCGCTTAAATTACGACGCAATTCGAGAACTTGCAAAACAGCACAAGCCAAAAATGATTGTCGCGGGATTCACCGCTTATCCGCCGGAGGTCAACTGGCAGGCTTTCAGAAATATTTGCGATGAAGTCGGCGCAATCGCGTTCGCGGATATTTCGCATACCGCAGGGATGATTGCAGGCGACGCTCTTAAAAATCCTGTTCCGTTTTTTGACGTTGTAATGACAACAACGCACAAAACCTTAAGAGGGCCTAGAGGCGCGATGATCATGTGCAAAGAAAAATACGCAAAAGATATCGATAGAGCGGTTTTCCCGGGATTGCAGGGCGGTCCGCACGAACACATAATCGCGGCAAAAGCGGTTTGTTTTCACGAAGCGCTCCAGCCGGAATTCAAAGAATACGCCGCGCAAATAATCAAAAACGCAAAAGCTCTGGCCACGGAATTGCGCGATAAATACGGTTTTTCACTGGTGAGCGGCGACACGGAAACACATTTGCTTCTCGCGGATTTAACCAATAAAAATCTTCCGGGAAAAGAAGCGCAAAATGTTCTTGATGAAGTTGGAATAACTCTTAACAAAAATACCGTCCCGTTTGATCCGCGCTCTCCTTTTGATCCAAGCGGAATAAGATTCGGAACTCCGGCCGTCACAACGCGCGGCTTCAAAGAACCGGAAATGAAGTTAATCGCAAAATGGATGAATGACGTAATTTCCGCGCCAAAAGACGAAACTGTATTAAAACGAGTAAAAGCCGAGGTGATGGAGACATGCCTGAAATTTCCTGTGCCGGGAATAAAACTAACGAAAAATGATATGTGAACAAGTGACGCCGCGAGAAAAAACGTGGCGAAAATTCTGCGCGGATAAAATCGCTCGGGTCTAACAATTAGGCCTAAACCTCATTATTTCCGTTTCACAACAACCACCGTAATATCATCCATCTGTTTATAATTTCCGGTAAATTCTTTCACGTCGCTCAAAATCGCGTTTCTTATCGCAAGGCCGGAAGGCATATTTGCGCAATCGTTAAATACCCGCTTTAATCTCGCCATTCCGTAATTTTCTTTCTCGTTTTTCCACGCTTCGGGAATCCCGTCACTATACAACAAGAGCGCGTCGCCGCTTTGCGTCTCAATTTCTTTGACATCCAAATGCTGTGAAATATCCGGAAACATTCCAAGTGCGATTCCTTTCAATTCAATCGGCAAAACCTTGTTATCTTTTGCGCTGTAATACAAAACCGGTTCATGGCCCGCGTTTACATATATGATTTTTTGAGAAACCTCGTTAAAATCCAAAATCCCCATTGTCATAAACATATTCGGCAAAGTCTTTACTTTAAGAATTCTGTTCGCGTCAACAAGAATATCTTTCGCCGAAGATTTATTCGAAAAAGCGAAAATCAACGCGTTCGCGATAGAACTCACAAGGCCCGCCGGAACTCCATGCCCCGTAACATCGCCTATATACATAATCAGCCTGTCTTTCATCGGAATAAAATCATACAAATCACCGCCGATTTCTTCAGCCGGAATAAGCCCCGCGGCAATATCAAGAAATTTATTTTGCGGGATTTGTTTAGGCAAAATTTCTTTTTGTATCTTCGCGGCAAGCTCCAATTCTTTCGAAACTCTCTCTTTATAAACCATGGCCTTTGTGCTTTTTTCTATTTCCTTTGACATCGCGTTAAAAGTATTCGCCAAAACTTCAAGTTCATCCCCTGTTTTAATTTTAATTTGATAGCTGAAATCACCTTTTGCAAGAATAGCCGCTCCCTGCGCGATATCGCTTATTGATCTTGTCATTTTCGAAGCGAAAACATAAGCGAGCATCACGCCCAAAATCATCCCAAAAAGACCAAGCATCATTATCCTTTTCTTTAAATCCAAAACAGCGTTAACAACACTTTGATAATTTAAATCATACAAAACGGCGTATTTATTATCCACGGGCGAAACAAAATACGATATTTGTTCTGTCGGCTTTAACGGATCAATGCTTTGGCCGTAAGAATCAATAAAATCCAAATTGCCGTCAATTTTTTTCTGAATAAACAAAATGCGGCTGTCTGTTTTTATGGAAGTGAACTGCGATTGAATCTGCGTCAACATTGATATATCCTGAACGGTTCTTTTCGCGCCGATATAACGTTTTTCCATTTCAGCGCCGGAATCGTATAAAATTTCGCCTTGGTAGCTCGCAACTCGTATTGAAGTAATGTCGCCGTCTTTGGTCAAGAATCCGGAAATTGTTTTATTAAAATATGTATCGTTTTTGTTTAACCAATTAAGTTCATAATCGTCAACAATCGGTTTTGACGAAAATTCCGTAAACAAAGCCGTATTCGCAAAAATACTTTTTGCCATTTCTTGCTCTTTTTCACGAACAAACAGCACAGACGATAAGCCGAATAAAACAACAACGAATCCTATAAACGCGGCAACCAATTTTATTTTTAACGACAATCCCATATTTTTATTTTATGTCTTTCGCCAAAATATAACCGTCGGCGCGCGGCTCAAAATTGATATTTCCCGCAATCCCATAAATAACTTGCGTTTCAAACAA
>CAZNCD010000064.1:0-5391 GCA_964571575.1 uncultured Candidatus Peribacteria bacterium | reverse complement strand
GTTTATGTACGAGTCCGCCCATAATTGCACTCCAAAAAAATTAACGCCCTATGAAGTGCAATATGTATCTGAACTTATGTGATGCGCGTGTGTAACTGAAAAATCATTCTTGCTGCACCTGCACGACAGCGAAAATTCTTGACATTATTTCAATTCAGCTGTTTTTGCCTCGACTTTTGCTGTTTTTCCGGCTTTCCCCGTTTTTGCGACTTTTAATCTGACTTTTTGCAACTCAATCTGATTTTCAGCTTTCGCGACAATTTTTACCGTGTCTCCTTCCTTAAATTTATCTTCAAGGAATTGCTGAGTCAGCGGATCTTCAATCAAATCGCGTATAGTGCGTTTCACGGGACGCGCGCCGTATTGAGGATCATAACTTAATTTTGCGAGCGCCTCGAGCGCACCCGGAGTTAAATCAAACTTCAAATTTTTCTTTGTAAGCCTGTCTTGCAAATAACCGAGATGCAGTTTTACAATTTGTTTGATATCTTCATGCTGTAGCGGTCTAAAGAAAATTATTTTATCAAGTCTGTTTAAAAATTCAGGTCTAAACGTGCGTTTAAGTTCGCGGTTGATTTCTTCTTTAATCGCGTCGTAATCCGAATAAGCTTGTTCAAGCTCGTGGCCTCTGACGTCAAATCCGAGCGGAGCGGCTTTCTCAGTCAATTTCTCGGCGCCCAAGTTTGAAGTCATGATTACAATTGTATTCTTGAAATCAACTTTTTTGCCTTTCCCGTCAGTGAGTTGTCCGTCTTCCAATATCTGAAGCAGCAAATTAAACACGTCGGGGTGCGCTTTTTCGATTTCGTCAAACAAAATCACGGAATACGGTTTTCTGCGGACGGATTCGGTTAATTGTCCGCCTTCTTCATAACCCACGTAACCCGCGGTTGTACCGGTTAAGCGGGAAGTATTGTGTCTTTCCATAAATTCACTCATATCTATTTTGATGAGAGCATTTTTATCGTTGAACACTTCTTCGGCCAAAACTTTGACAAGTTCGGTTTTCCCGACGCCGGTGGGTCCAAGAAACATAAACGAACCGATCGGACGATTATAATCGGCAAATCCCGCACGCGACCTGCGAATCGCTTTTGAAATAATTTCAATAGTTTCATCCTGTGCGATAATCCTTTTTCTAAGAGTATCTTCAATGCCCATTAATCTCGCAACTTCGGTTTTTACAAGTCTTGTAACGGGAATTCCCGTCATTGTGGAGACAACATTCGCAATGTCTTCATCCGTGACTTTTTCACGCTTATCTTTTGGAATTTTGATGTTTCGAAGTTCCTCCATTTGTTTGATTATCGCAAGTTCTTTGTTTCTTAAATCCGCCGCGAGTTCGTAATTTTGATTTGAAACAGCGTTTTCTTTTTCTTTGATTATTGCGTTCCATTCATGCTGAAGTTTTTTAACGTTTTCATTATCGACTTTAACACTCATTCTTTTTAAAGAAGCGGCTTCGTCAACAAGATCAATGGCTTTATCCGGCAAAAATTTATCCGTGATATATCTTTTTGAGAGCAAAACCGCCGCGGACATCGCTTCCTCCGTGATAATGAGATTGTGGTGATTCTCAAGGCCTTCTTTTAACCCGGCGAGCATTTTAACCGCATCTTCTTCTCCCGGTTCATCAGTCATAACAGTTTGGAATCTTCTTTCAAGCGCAGGATCGTGTTCAACGTGCTTTCTGTATTCGGAAGTTGTTGTCGCGCCGATAATCTGCACTTTTCCGCGTGACATCGCGGGTTTTAAAATATTCGCCGCGTCAAGGCTTCCTTCCGCAGAACCCGCGCCGATAACAGTGTGTAATTCATCTATAAATAAGATGACGTTTGTTTGACCTGCGGCTTCATCCAAAACCTGTTTGATTCTTTCTTCAAATTCGCCTCTATATTTTGTGCCGGCGATTAAAGATGTCATGGAAAGAGCCAAAATTCTTTTATTTAACATATTATCCGGCACTTGTTCGCGGGCTATTGCCTGCGCAAGACCCTCAACAACAGCCGTCTTGCCGACACCCGGTTCGCCGATTAAAACAGGATTATTTTTTGTTTTTCTGCAAAGGATGCTTATTACACGTTGGATTTCTTTTTGTCTGCCGATAACCGGATCAAGCTTGCCGGAGCGGGCTTCTTCCACCAAATCAGTTGTAAAATAATCAAGCGCAGGCGTTTTTGAAGGCTTGTTTTGAGCGCCCTTCTGGCCTTTTTTATGCTTATAAGCGTCTTTGAATTGATCTTTTTCCATATTACCCGTTAAAACTCCCTGCAGTCCCGTTAAAAAGAATTCAATCGGATTCATCGTCGAGGACATTTGTTTCATGTTTTCGCGGCTTTTCTCGAATATATCCACAATTTGTTCTTTGATATTTTTCGGATTGATTTTCATGTTTTCGAGAATCACGGTTGCGGCTGTGTTTTCCTGTGAAACAAGAGCGTAAAGAAGATGTTCCGTACCCACAAATTGATGTCCGTATTCATCCGCGCATTTTATCGCGTCTTCAATGACTCTTTTTGCAAATCCGCTTAATCCGTTCGGATCTTTGTCGCTTGTTTTTTGGACCCCGGAACGTTCAACCGACCGCAGAACCAGATTTACATTTTCAAGCGTTACGCCGAAATTCATCAGAATTGAAGCGCCGAGTGAGTTTTGCTGGGTTAAAACGCCAAGCAAAATATGCTCCGTTCCGATATATGTTAAATGGCTCTCGCGCGCCTTTTCCTGTGCGACAATAAGGGCTTGCTTAACTTCCTTTGTGAGCCTTTCGAATTTATTGAAGTCCGCCATATATTTATTGTTGTTAGTTATTATTAGATATTTATATATTTTATCATATTTTATAACGAATTTGAATACCAAAACCTTACTTTGACTTTACTAATCTCGATTCCATTGTCGGATAGAAATAAAAACGATTTTAGCACTCTCTATTATAGAGTGCTAAATCTACGGAGTCAAGAATAAAATAAGTTTAACTTCCAAACGGCATAAACCTTAAAGTCGAAACTATTTCATAAAAAATATTTTTGTTCGAATCAAAAAGTTTTGAAATGTCGGGGTCATATGATATGCGATATATGAATTTACTTTCACGATCCGCGTAAAATATCACTCTGGCGCCGAGAGTTCTTTTGTAAGCGGACGTACCATCAAGCCCGATTTTACTTTTTTGAACCGTTGCATCGTTAAAGAAAGCAATATATTCATCTAAAGTCTGTTTTTTAGTATTCGACAAAAGTTCGATTGTTATGGTATCAAATTTTTGCTCCGGCGCAACGATTGCGGTTGGCGAAATATTATTGTTGGCGGGCACTGCGGCGGTTTCCTGCGCGACAGGCAATTTAAATTTTAAAGTTTTCCCCGAAGCTTCAATCGTCCAATCCTTTCTGTATTTCAGCATAATGCCAATATCGCCGCTTTTATAAACATCCCACTCGACAGGTTTTTTTTCATCTTTTTGTATCTCCGGCGCGTCCGCCGCGCTTATATTTTCAACTTTGAGTATATCTTTTCCGCTTTGATTTTTCTCAAAATATCCGCGCACTTCAACGCGTTTTTCAGCAACATATTCATCAAGATCAAAACTGTTTTTATCCAATAAAACAACGCTTCCGTCGTCTTTTGTTAAAATATGCGTTGCGATGTTTTTCATGTTCACGCCGATTGGTTTTAAAACACCCTGCTCGACAACTTCTTCTTTTACGGATAGCGGCGCTTCTTGCTGCGCAGGAGTGTCATCATGCGTTAAAAAATACCCGCCGATTAAAAGCGCGCCGATTACAAAATATAACGCTAAAGTAGAGAATCTTGATGAGTTTTTGTCCATTTTAAGCCGAGATGTTTATATGCGTTTTGCGTCGCGATTCTTCCGCGAGGAGTTCTTTCCAAAAATCCGAGCTGCATCAAATACGGTTCATAAATATCTTCAATTGTTTGTTCTTCTTCGGAAGTCGCGGCCGCGAGAGTATTCAATCCAACCGGCCCGCCGTCAAATTTTTGTATTATAAAGTCGATTAAATTTCTGTCCGTGTTATCAAGACCAAGCTCATCAACGCCCAATGATTTAAGGCTTTGTTCGACGATTGCGGGCGTGATGATTTCAACATTATTAAAATCCGCAAAGTCGCGCGTTCTGCGCAAAAGTCTGTTTGCAATTCTTGGAGTTTGCCTTGAAGATAAAGCCAATCTGCGCGCCGCCGCATCTTCTATTTTGCAATTCAAAATTTTCGCGGAACGCAAAATAATTTGTTTGATTTCATCAATCGAATAAAAATTCAATTTAATAACATGGCCAAACCTGTCGCGAAGGGGACTCGAAAGCATACTGATTTTTGTTGTAGCGCCGATTAGCGTAAATTTTGGAAGACTCAAACGCATTGATTTTGCGGACGGACCTTTCCCGAGAATCAAATCAATCCCAAAATCCTCCATCGCGCTGTACAAAATTTCCTCGACAGCGGGCTTCAGCCTGTGAATTTCATCTATAAATAAAACATCGCCGTTTTGAAGATTGGTTAAAATTGCGGCAAGATCGCCTTGTTTTTCAAGAACCGGCCCGGAAGTTACTTTTATATTCGCGCCGACCTCATTTGCAATAATATTCGCGAGCGTTGTTTTACCGAGACCCGCGGGACTGTGAATCAAAATATGCTCAATCGATTCCCCGCGTTTTCGCGCGGCCTCTATAAAAATAATCAAATTCTTTTTTGTATTTTCCTGTCCGATATATTCGAAAAGAGTTTTTGGCCGAAGCGTAGCTTCAAATTTGACCAACGTTCCATCATCCGCAAAAGGAGAAATATTGGAATTTTCGCCGCGGTTCGTTTTTTTCTTTTCACGCTGTATCATGGGAGTTTATTATACTTTTTTTTGAGTCAAAATAAAATCGCGGATTTCGGCCGGATTTGGCGCATCCGGAAAAGATATGGATAAATCATGCGAAGCGGTTTCAATGGTGCAATTTCCGTAATTGAACATTTTTAGATTAGACAAAATGCCTTTTGAAACAAACGTAATTTCCTGAATATCGTTTATGTATATTTCGTTCTCGGTTTTGAAAATTATCGCTTTCCAATCAACATATATAACTCTTTGATTCGTGACAATCAATTTATCGAGTCTGTCGTTCATAAAAATATGCAAGATCAGCAATCCAAAAATAGCGGTTATCACGGTAATCGCTATAAAAAGCGCAGTTAAAGACCAGTTTGCTCTCGTCAAATAAATAATCAGATAAAAAGGAATGCTCGCAAGCGAAATTCCAACAATCCTTATAATAAGCGGCAATAGGTGATGGCAGTATGTACGCGAGATTTGTTCGTCGTGGCGAAGTTGCATACTGGGGAAATTATAACATAAATATACTAAATTGGAGCTTCGCGCTTCGCG
>CAZNCD010000063.1:0-5498 GCA_964571575.1 uncultured Candidatus Peribacteria bacterium | reverse complement strand
TTCGCACAGCGAAACACAGGTCTATGAAAATAAACCGTCGCGAAGCGACACCACAAGCGAAACACAGGCTCATATAAATAAAACGTCGCGAAGCGCGACACAATCATGAAAATATCGCTAAATTGGCTAAGGGAGTTTGTTGATATACCGCAAAATTCAAGCGCGAAATATCTCGCGAACCTGTTTACGACAAAGGTCGCGGAAGTTGAAAAAGTTATAGATGAAAGCGCCGCGTGGAAAAATATTTATGTAGGACAAGTGCTTGAAATTAATCCGCATCCAAACGCAGACAAACTGCGCTTGGCAAAAGTTTCGCTCGGGAAAATCGGCGCAATTACGGTTGTATGCGGCGGAAATAATCTTAAAGAAAAAATGTTTACGGTAGTCGCGCTCCCCGGAGCTTTTGTAAAATGGCACGGTGAAGGTGAACTCGTAAAACTTGAGCCAACGGAAATTCGGGGAATCAAAAGTGAAGGAATGATCTGCGCAAAAGAAGAAATAGGGCTGGAAGAAGAAACGCAGCCGGAAGGCGGAATCGCGGATTTAAGTGCTTTGAAACTAACGCCCGGCGCGCCGCTTGCGGAAGCGCTCGATAAAAAAGACATAATTTTTGAGATTGAGAATAAATCCCTCACGCATCGTCCGGATCTTTGGGGCCACTATGGAATCGCGCGTGAATTCGCGGCAATTTTGGATAAAAAACTCAAGCCGTATATAACACGACCGAATATTCCGAAATCAGGCCGTAGTGGAATGGAAATTATCGTAAAAAATCAAAAACTCTGCCCAAGATACTGCGGAGTAATAATTGAAAATATCAAAGTTGATTCAAGTCCCGCATGGCTCGTACAAAAGCTCAAAACAATCGGACGCGGGGCGCATAACAACATCGTTGATATAACAAATTATGTTACCGAAGAAATAGGCCAACCTCTTCACGCATTCGATATAAACAACATTTCCGAAAAAATCATCGTAAGAACCGCGGAAGAAGGAGAGAAAATCACAACGCTCGACGAAAAAGAACAAAAGCTTTCTCGAGATATGCTTGTAATCGCCGACGCGAAACATCCTCTCGCAATTGCCGGAATTATGGGCGGAATTGATTCGGGAATAACAAAAAATACAAAAACTATTCTGGTGGAATCCGCGAATTTTGATGCGACTTCAATCAGAAAAACTTCCATGCGACTCGGATTGCGCACTGACTCAAGCCAAAGATTTGAAAAAAGCCTTGATCCGGATTTGGCTGAAACGGGCATAAAACGCGCGATTGAATTGATTCTTAAAATTTGCCCTGAAGCGCACATCGCAAGTCCAATAACGGATATTAAAAATTTCAATGCGAAACCGATAAAAATTGATTTAAGCGTCCTTCGCGCCGAATCAATCATCGGCGCAAAAATCGGAATAACGGAAATGATAAAAATTCTCAAAAAACTTGAGTTTGAAGCGACAAAAAAATCAAAAGATGTCATTTCGGCGACAATTCCTTCCTTCCGCGCGACAAAAGATGTTGATATAGAGGAAGATTTAATCGAAGAAATCAGCCGCATGCACGGATACGATAAAATTCCGGCTCTTTTACCCGAACTCCCGACAAAACTTCCGATTGAAAATCTTGAAAGAAAATTAAAATATTCGGCGCGCGATATTCTTTCTTTTGGCTTAGGTTTCACGGAAACTCAATGCTATTCGTTCTACGGACTTGATGAAATCAAACGCGCAAAATTACCGGCACAGCTTCATCTGCAACTTGATAATTATCTTTCTTCGGATCAAACGCATCTGCGAATAAGCCTCATACCGAATATGCTGAAAGCTGTCAAACGAAATATTTATTCATTTGATGAATTTAAAATTTATGAAATCGGTCGTACTTATATTAATATCGCCGATTATTTTCCGCTCGAAGAAAAATACATTTGCGGATTGGTTGTTAAAAATAAAAAATCAATCGGCGCCGGCGAAAATCCGACCAAGGAAATTTTTTACAGCGCAAAGGGCGCTCTTGAAGCTTTCTTAAAAACATTCGGCGCTCCAAATTTAACCGCCAAAAAAACAACCGAACATCATTTTTACGTTAATCCGTCAAAACAATTGACTTACCTGTGCGATGGCGAAGAAATCGCAAAGGTATTTGAAATCCACCCCGCTGTTCTTAAGAATTTCGGACTGGAAGAAGTAAATATCGGATGTTTTGAAATAAATTTCTCAAAACTCACACGACTTGATGCGCAAAATAAAAAATACAAACCGATTCCAAAGTTTCCGGGAATAAAAATCGACGTTTCAGTGGTAATGCCGGAGAAAAAATCAGTCGAAAATATAATAAACATCATAAAAAACGCTGATGCGGAATTGATAGCCGACGTAGAGCTCTTCGATATATTCACGGGAAAAAGCATAGGACCGGAAAAACGCGCTCTCGCTTTTAAAATAGCTCTGCGATCGAACAAACGCACTCTTACTCTTGAAGATATGAATAAAATTCAAAAAGAAATATTCGAGAAACTCAAAAGCAAAGGCGGTATAATCAGGGGCCTATAGGGGGACGGTTCTCTATTGACAAATTTTTATGTTAAATCATTTTAAAAATCAGGAATGGACTATTAAAAAAGTTTTTACGCTTACCGTAAGCATTGTTATAACTTTATTGATAGGCGGAGCGATTTTATTTTTTCTTTTAATTGCGGTATTTTCGATAGGTTTGCCGGATGTTAAAGACGCTCAAAATCTCACGCCAACCGTTTCAACTGAAATTCTGGATAGAAACGGTACGTCTCTATACACGATTTACGGCGAAGAAAACAGAAAATATATTCCTTACGAAAAAATTTCCCCCTACATAATCAATGCGACTATAGCGGTTGAGGACGAACATTTTTGGGAGCACAAAGGATTTGATGTCGGCGGCATAGCGCAAGCGATCCTTCACGAAATAACGGGTTTGGGAGCGAAACGCGGCGGCTCAACAATCACGCAGCAATACGTAAAAAATATATTTTTGTCTCCGCAAAAAAGCTATACAAGAAAATTAAAGGAATTGATTTTGGCGGTGCGCCTTGAACAATATTATCCGAAACAAAAAATCCTCGAATTATATTTAAATCAAATTCCTTACGGGAATAATGCTTACGGGATTGAAAAAGGCGCGGAAATCTATTTTAGCAAACATGGCGCGGATTTAAATCTTGCCGAAAGCGCAATTTTAGCTTCCCTGCCCCAAGCACCAAGTTATTATAATCCATACGGCGCTCATGAATATTCCACCCTCACAAAAACTTTTACTGAAGCTGAGCTGGAAAAACGGAGTATACAAAACGAAGCGGATCTTGAAGATTCGGAGTTTAACCGCGGATTAATCGGAAAATTATACGTTTTAGGAAATAACGACAAGGTTTATGTTCAAGGCCGTTCCGATCTGATTTTAAAAAGGATGGTTGAACTTGGATATATCACTGAACAAGAAAAAAATTCAGCGTGGCAACAAGTTCAAAAAATAGAATTTACGTCATTACGCAAAAGCATTCGGGCTCCGCATTTCATCTTTTACGTGAAGGAATTGTTGGAACAAAAATACGGAAAAGAGATTATGGAACAGGGCGGATTAAGGGTTTACACAACGCTTGATTGGAATTTGCAGGAACAGGTCGAAAAAATCATTGCGGCGCGCGCCGAAACCAATGAAAAAACGTATAAAGTCACAAACAATGCCGCTCTTGTTACGGACCCAAAAACCGGACAAGTTTTGACAATGGTCGGTTCACGCGATTATTTCAACGACGATATAGACGGAAAAGTCAACGTGGCGATTCGTCCGCGTTTGCCGGGATCCAGTTTTAAACCGATTGTATACGCGCAAACATTTTTGAATCGTTACACTCCGGCAACGATTTTATACGACACTCCGGTAAAAATAGGGCCGGATACTCCGATGGATTTTGACGGAGAATGGCTAGGACCTTTGCCAATCCGCAAAGCTCTCGGCAAATCGCGCAATATCCCGGCGGTTAAAGCGTATTTTTTAGCCGGTCAGCAAGATCCAATAATTGATTTGGCAACGAATATGGGCATTACGACTCTGGATAAAAATCACGATTACGGCTATCCTCTTGCAATCGGCGCGGGTGAAGTAAAAATGGTTGATATGGCAACGGCATTTGGAGTTTTTGCGAATAACGGGAAAAGGCAAAATTTATATCCGATTTTAAAAATAGAAAACGCCAGAGGCGACGTGCTTGAAGAATGGAAAGATTCTGAACCAAAAGAAGTTTTGGACCCGCAAGTCGCATATTTAATAAACAGCATTTTATCTGATGCATCCGTTAATGTCGGAACGAATTTAACCGTTTCCGGACGCGCTGTCGCGGCAAAAACCGGAACATCAACGAATAAAACAAAAGCAAAGGGAACGGCTTATCCTGTTGATTTATGGACAATCGGATACACACCGAGTATTGTAACCGCGGTTTGGTCCGGCAACAGCGACGGAAGCGCAACGGGCTTTAATGCGGATGGATATAACGTTTCCGCCCCGATTTGGAAAGAAATAATGACATATGCGTTAAAAGACAAACCTGATGAACGGTTTCCTGTACCGGATGGCGTAAAACACGTTTCCGTAAGCACACTCACCGGACTCTTGCCGTCGGACAAAACACCGACAGATAAAATAAAAGATGAAGTTTTCGCCAGTTTTTCCGTCCCAACGGAAATCGAAAATGCGACATACGAGCTTGAAATAGACGCAAAAACAAATAAAATCGCGACACCGTATTGTCCGAAAGACGTTGTTGTCAAAAAAACATTCCAACGTCATTCCGATCCGATCCAAAATCCCGCTTGGGAAGAAGGAATACGGCAATGGTTGGAAATGAATAAAGATAACCCGGATGTGCATGGAATTCCGCCAACAGAAACCTGCCCTTTACACACCGCGGAAACAGCAAAAAACGCGCCGACAATAACAATATTATCGCCGTCAACATACAGCGAAATAAATCCCGATAAAATTGAAATGCAAATCGATTATTCCGCGAAAAACGGGCTGGATAAAATTGAATATTATTTTGACAACAGAATAAGATATTCCGACTCTTCGGGTAAAAAAACTGTGAAATTCAAATCTCCAAAATACGCTAAACCCGGTGATAATTATCTTATATCGGCAAAAATATACGATAAACTCGGATATGCGACGGAAGCTGTAATACAAGTTAAAATCGCAGGGGGGACGGTGGTGCAAAGCGAAACTCAAGCAATACATCCGCAACCAGTATCGGGAGAAGGCGCGCCTTTATTCTTGCCGACAAATCCATAACGCAAATGTAAAATTTGGATTTTTGGGATTTGTGATTTAGAATTTGTTTATCTCGGGGTGTAGCGCAGTTGGCTTAGCGCGCAGCGTTCGGGTCGCTGAGGCCCCCGGTTCGAGTCCGGGCACCCCGACCAATCAAGACATTTCAAATTTTCAGGGGAAAGAGTTTGCTCGCTCG
>CAZNCD010000062.1:0-5502 GCA_964571575.1 uncultured Candidatus Peribacteria bacterium | reverse complement strand
GACAAGAAACAAGATGACACCTGTTGCATACAGGGATCATCTTCTAACCAAGGTCTAGGGTTAGGGGGTTCTAAAGTGTCTACTAAAGGGGGTACACATCACCAGCAACGCCGTTGCCGAAGTCGAACAAAATACCACGCGCGGATCCGTTATGTCTGTCCGCGCAAATATAAGCAAACGGTTTTGCGGAGCAAAACACCACGCGCTCGGAGCGAAACCGAGAGCGCATGTTTGTATTTTAGATTTTGCGCTTTATAATTGCATCGTGAGCACTTACGATTTTGTTCTCAAACGCACAAATATTAAAACTGGAAAGCAACTCCTGTTTTATCTTACGTGTGTTGTTTGGATGGCTGTTTACAGCGCCGCTACCATGAGTATCACGCTTTTTTTAAACGAAAATTTCAGCATATTTTTCATCGGCTTGTTTATGGCGATGACCAATGTTATTTCAATGTTCGCCGATGTGCCTATCGGTTATTTTCAAAAACTCATGCCTCAAAAAATTCTTCTTGTTTTTTCCGTTGCGGCGATGATGCTTTCCGTGATTATTTTTATCGTTTCCGCGGAAGTTTTGCTCGTAAGTTTTTTGGCGGTGCTTGTCCACGCTCTTGCGTATGATATTTATCACATCACGATGATGTCGTATCTGCTTGATATTTCTTCGCCGGAAGAATACTCGCAATCCATGTCTCAAAAAAATGTTGCGGATGCGCTTGGACTTTTGATTGGACTTTTGGGAGCCAGCGTTATTAACTTTCTGCCTTTTGCCGAACATTTGGTATTTCCAATTTTACTGCTCGGCTCCGCCATGGTCTTGCTTTTTATCTTCACGTTTTTCGATCAGGCCGAATATGATACTTCGCTTGATAAAATGGGTTCGGATGCCATAACAGGCAAATTATCCCCTGCTGAAATGGCAAATTCCATAAAAGATTTTTTTGTTTCATCCGCGATAACCGGACTCAATAAAATTGAGGATGTCGCTCATTCATTGAAAGAAAAGATTGATAAAAAAACCGTGATGATCTTGAAGCCTCTCAAGCCTCTTGAAACATACAAAAAAGAAAGCATGATCGACGGCATAAAAGAATCTTTTAAAAGTCTGTTTCATATTTTTTATCCTGTTCCGCAGTGGCCGCTTGTTTGGAGTTCCGCCGTAACGATTTTCTTCAGCATGTGGGATACTTTTGTAACAACTTTCATGCTGATTTTTATAATCGAAAAAGTCGTGAAGGATAATAATTTGAGCCCCGTTTTATCAGGTGTCATTATCGCCGTGATCGCCGCTCCTCTTTTTGTTTGCCAGATTCCTTTCGCAAAACTCGCTGATAAAATCGGTAAGCCGTTTTTTATGTATTTTGGTTCCGCTATATCTTCCGTTTCAATCGCCGCTCTTGGATTTTCAACCGATATTTATTGGGTTTTGCTTGCGGGAATTGTAAACAGCATCGGTTATGCCATGGCATTCCCGGCGGCGCAAGGTTATTTTGCGCAAAGGTTTCAGGAGCATTACGCAAAAATCCACAATACGAATGAAATGGATACAAACGCCAGCGTGGGTCCTTTAAAAACTCTTGTTGATTTTGGAAATGTCATAGCTCAATTGGGAGGCGGCGTTTTAATCGCGATTTTCGGTTTCAGTCCGACGTTTGTAATTTTCGGGTTTGCGCTTTTGCTGATTTTTGTCGCTTCAATGGTAATGATGCCTCTTGTTTTGAAGCATATACTGAAACCAAACGAATCCGCGGTCAAACCCGCGGATGAACAAGGCGCCGGTTCTTCGCCGATCACTCAATCGCCTGCCGCCTAACCGTTGGCTTAGTCGATTTTCCCTTCCGGATGAAAAAGAAACGGCAACAGTCTTTCTTTGCGCAATGTGTCTATAAAATCCGCGCAACAAACTTGGGCCGGCGATGGAGACACGGAAACGTCCGCGTTGTATGGCCTTTCGAGAACCGTCATATTATCTTTTGCGCTTCTTCTGCTTGCCGGATTATTCGGTCTTCCATACATTGCGACTCCGGCGTCCACAACTTCAATAATCGCGCTTTCCGGCAGAAGCGGTGTTTGAGCTTTAAAACCGTTTAATCCGATTCCTCTCCTCCCCATATGATGGCTTGGAACGATTGTTTTCAAATCTGCGTTGACACTCTCTCCGTTAAGAATCATTCCTCCGAAAATCGGATGCAGATTATAAAAATCCCGCAGACTCATTGTGTTCGGATCAAGTTCGCATAATCTTAAAATATATAAAATATATTCCGCTTCCCGATTTTCAATTGCACCTTCGCTTATCGCGCTGTTTAGCGTTTTTTCAAAAGGCATATCAACGGTTCTCTCGCCATTTGGCGGCACAACATTAAAATTATAAAAATGCACAAACGGTGTTGGGTCGGATTTTGGAGGCCCTGCTTTCCCTATGTCATGCAAGTCTCCCCCCTCAATAATAATCCGCGATCTTGTCTGCGCGATTATTGTCCATATGCCGGCTTGTCTGTCGGCAAGAAGATTAAGTATTGTTTTAATTCTGTCTCCGACGTCAACTTGATGTTGCCCATGGCTGTATTCGCTTTTCGGTTCGTGCTCCATCAACGCGGCCTGACGGGTTATCAATGTTTCTGACCAGTCATATCCTTTCTCCGCCGCAAATCTCGTCATCTCATCAATATGTCCGGAGTCTATGCGGGTCGGGTCAAAATCATCGATTGACGGCTCAACTATATCCCGATGCTCCCCGGGCTCTTCCGGAGGTTTATTTACCGAGTCTTGTGAAGACATAGTATAATAATATTAGATATAATAATACTGTAGATTTGAAAAAAGTCAAGATGGACCGGTTTAAAGGCTTTAAAGGCGTGAAGTTTGGCGTTCCGCTTAAAAATTACAGTTCTTTTAGAATTGGCGGACCCGCGAAATATTTTTTTGAAGCGCACACCGCGGTGAAACTGGCGCGTGCTTTAAAATTCGCAAAAAAGAATCGCCTACGGTTTTTGATTCTCGGGAGCGGCACAAATGTTTTGTTTAAAGATGAGGGATTTAGAGGACTTGTAATACGGATGTCGGGAACGGATTTTAAACTGCGCGTTTTATTGCGCGGCGGCCGCATAATTGCCGAAGCGGGCGCGAATTTGCAAAAAATCGTTTTGGATTCCGCGGCCGCAGGACTATCCTGTCTTGAAAAATTGAGCGGAATTCCGGGAACAATCGGCGGAGCCGTGCGTGGAAACGCCGGCGCGCGCGAGGGACAAATTTCTGATTTTATTGAAAGCGTGAAAGTTTTTGACGCGGCGGCGGAGAAAGTCCGCGTCTTAAAAAAGTCCGACCTCAAATTTTCATACAGAAACAGTTTGTTTAAAACGCGGCGCGATTTGATCATTCTTTCCGTTGTTTTAAGGCTCAAAAAAGCCAAAAATCCGGGTGAAATTTTGGCCGCGATAAAACGCGCGGCGGAGCGCAGAAATCTCACTCAGCCGACCGGGCTTTGCGCGGGATGTGTTTTTATGAATCCTCAAAAGCAAAATCGGGGACGGCAGAATCGGGGACGGTTCTCGAAGAGAACCGTCCCCTTAAGCGCCTTGAGCGCCGGCGAACTCATAGATAAAGCCGGTCTAAAAGGAACGCGAATCGGCGGAGCGATGATTTCAAAACTTCACGGAAACTTTTTTATAAATTGCGGCAACGCAACCTCCAATGATATGCTGCGCCTCATTGATTTGGCTAAAAAATGCGTTTATGAAAAATTTAAAATCCGCCTCAAAGAAGAAATCGAAATAGTATTTTAAAATAGCCTTGACAAGAAAACAAATATTTGCTATAAAGATATTCCTATTTTAAATTTTAGCAAAAATGAACATGGAACATAAAATAGACACAAACCCTTATGGTACGCTCGCGCCTCCTGATCTGACTATAGACGGCATTGATAATTTGACTGATGACGAGCATGGCACTGCGGCTTATGTTATCACAACTCTGGCAAACGCCTGCTCCGCTGATTCTTTGAAAGAAGGATTTGATGGAATAATCAGTTTAACTCTTGTAATCGAAGAAATCCAATCTGATGCGTTAAAAATCGCTTTAAGAAAAAATTACGATAGGGCGCGGGGATTTTTAAAAAAACATTTTTCTTCCGCGAACGCCGCTAAAAGCGTTGATTTATTATCGGATCAGGATGCAAAACGCGATGCCATGGATCAAATGATAATCGGTTTTATCACAAGAAAATTGGATATTATAGAACAAATGACGGATGATGCGACGCAAGACATTGCAATCGAAGCATTGGCTTATGCGTATTTAATACTTGAGCACACCGCGGATAAATCTCTTCTTATAGAAACTGCCGCGAAGAAGCTTTCTTTTTCCGTCCCCGATATTGAAAAAATAAAAAGGGTTTTTAATTTATGCGGTAGCGCTTTCTGTTTTTCCCTTAATCCCAGCCTTAACGGTGAAGATGAGGACATAGTCTCAAACGCGCTAGGCTCTGCCAGAATTCACGCGAAAGAGTTGTCGGGAAAGCCAAAATTACAAAAGTTCGTTGAACAATGGATTGAACAAATACCCGATCTTGTTAAAATAATTCTCGACCTGATTAAACAAAATGCGCTGCGCTCTGAATTAAATTCAGAATGGTTTGTCGAAGAAAATGAAGGATTGCCTGAACCATCCGCTTTATTATATACGGAGAGCCAAAGAAATGAAACGGAAAAACGTGTGGAGAGATTTTTAAAAATTTTGATTGCCGGTGTTTGCGCCGCTGTTGTCGGACTTGTTGGTATTTCAAAATTGGTACAAAATAACGGCGCTGAAGAAGAATCCAATGAATCTGTTCCGGCTGAAACAGGCGCCGAAAAAAAACCTGTGATTGATGCCGAAAATCAACAAATCGGTATTTTTGTTCCTGAAATTATTTTGCCTGCGAATATTCAAAAAATTATAGCGCCTGAAAACACTGAAGTTAAGATTGAGGTTATGTCGGACAAAAATGTTGTTAATGCGAATCCTGTTGCCAAACCCGTTGTCGCTTTGGAGGATAAAAAGCCTAAAGAACAACCTGCCAATGCAACAGATGCTGATATTCTCACGAAATGGTCTTTTAATCTTCAAAACACTCCGCTTGAAACTTATCCTGTTATTGGCAATACAATGATCACGGCCGTGCAAGATAATCAAGATTATTTATGGCCCGATGTTGCGCTGGCTGACAATCCAGACTATGAACAAGTCGGAAATGATGTGATTCGAACAGACGGAGATGAGGTTGTAATTTATAGACAATCCAGAAGTTGGGGTGATAAACCCGGATTGGTTGCCGTGAAGCTGCCGAGATTATCAAAAAACGGCGATGTTTTAGTTGCGGATGTATATCGATTGGAATAAAAGCGTGAATCGCGGAACTGTTTTTTGACTTGATATACCTTGCCTAAATATGGTATAATTTTATAATAGAAATAAAAAATTAAAACAAAAAACATGGAAAACAAAAAATCTTTTTTCTTG
>CAZNCD010000061.1:0-5632 GCA_964571575.1 uncultured Candidatus Peribacteria bacterium | reverse complement strand
AATGATTTCACGATATTTCGCGCTGAATTTTCTTCCGCATTTTTTTCGCAAATATTTTCCGAATTCTTCGATCCCACGATCTTTATCCGCAATTTTTGGGATAATGATGACGCCGAGTTTTGAATTAATGACTTTCAGCGCGCCGCCGTTTTTAAATCCCCGCAGGATTTTTTTTATACCGGCCTCCAAAACATCACATCTTCGCGCAATTTCTTCATTTGAAGAATTTTCATAATGCGGCTGAAAAATAATACTCGACCCATTCAGCTGGAAAGCCGTTTCGTAATCGCCGATATATTTTCGCATATTCTTATAAACTTTTTCACTGAACATTTTTTTGCTAACTAACTTTTCCGGCCATTTGACGCGATAAAATTCAATCCACTTCTTTGTGCGAGCGTCAAATTCATATCCCGCGCATCCATTTTCCGTAGTCATAACCCAATTCATTTTTTTAAATTTATCGCCGAATGCCATTACCATTCTCGGATAAGCGCTTTTAAAAGGCCGTGCTGTGCAAAGAGCCATCGGAACCGTCCGCGACAAATTCTCAAGCGTTTTTTGAAGCGATTCCGGAACAGGGGATTTTGGTTTTCTTTCAGTAAGCGTTCCATCGAAATCAAACATCGCGGCGAGAAATTTTTGTTTCATATTAAAACGGTCTTTTTACCTTCGGAAAACCCAGCCAAACACTTATCCCGCACCACCGTCCCCCTTCCGGGCACGGTCCCTCGCGCCCGCTTCCTTTAATCTCGCCAAAGTGTCGCGTAATGCACGGCGGCCCAAGGTATTTTGTTAAATTCGGATGAATTTCGCGGACCTGCGTCAATTCATCCATTGAAGCGTCATAAATTTCCGTCTGCGCGTTGAAGCACGTCCGCATTCTCCATTTATGCATCAAATGCAGAAGTGAACCGGATTCCGTCATGCGTATTGAAACAGCATTCGGCAGTAAATAAACCGCGAATTCCGGTTTTACGCCCGCGGCAATCAGGTGATTTTTCGCGTCCCAAAGCATTTCCATTGTTTTTCTGTAAATCTCGGACGCTTTTTCATTTTTTGCGATAATCGCCGGAATAATATAATCCGGATTTTCCGTATGAACTTTACTCAGCATTATTTTGGATGCCGGCGTCATTCTATGGCGCTGATTTTGGCTGTCCGCGGTATGACTGACGCGTTTTTTAAAAGTGTAATTTACGTGATTGAGCGCGCGCATTAAAGGATTAAGCGTCCACGAATTCAATGTATCAAGGAGAAGGGGATTTTTCGCGGGATTCATAACCAAATCAATCGCGGCTTCATTTCGGAGTTGCGCGCTTCTTATTCCAAGCACGTCGCGCACCGCTTGGCTGACAACCCATTCCGCGTTCTCGTCAAAAGAAATCAATTTTGAAATATGGCCTTCAAGCGATTTATCGAATTCGCTTTTCCAAACATCAACCGACATGGGTTTTAAATCGTCTTCAACGCCCGTGCCAATCGGTTCTTCCGGAATTTTCTCAATAAAATCCGAATCAACTTTCCGCACTTCTTCAACCATTTTTTCAACAACCATCCGCGTTTCATAAGGACAATCGCCGCTATCCATCATTCTTATGTATCTTTTTAATTGTATGCCGGAAATTGTGTGATACAACGCGGTATAAGCCGCAATCGGCAAAACATAGCGTCCGTTTTCAATTGCTTTTTTTTCGGATTCCGCACGGATTTGTTTTTCATTCTGACCTTTAATCGCACCGATGCCCGACATCAATTTAAAGTTATCCTCAACCATTAGTTCCGAAATTTGCTGATACGCTTCATAAGCTTGCAAAGCCGCATCTTTATAAATCTTTAAATTTTCACCTTCAATCAACGGAATAAAAACTTCCGCTCCGCGCGTCACAACATATCTTTGGCTTTGCTGTTCGGAATTATAAAAAGGATGGCTGTGCAAAAACGCCCACACAAACTGGCGCGAAACATTCGATAGTCCAAAGACAAAAGTCGGACGAGTAAAAGGCGTGTGATGCCCGCTCTCGTAAATGCTTTTTCCGATTCGCTCTATTTGGTCGGTTGTGATTTCTTCCGGAAAAATTAACCGCGGTGCGTAACAAGTTTTCGCAGACGCAACCGCCAGCGCTAGTGAATAATTTGCCGCGCTTTGCCCGCTTCGCGGGCTGGTATAAGCCAAAAGTTTAATTTGAGGACCGGATGTTGTTGAATTTGATTCGTCCATGGCAAAAACATTTTAGCGCAATCGAAGGTTGTATAACAGAGATAATTTTGATATAATACTATAATAAAATAACGGTTTGCGCCGTTTAAAATAAAAACAAAACAATGCCTCCAAAAAAAACGCCGGAAACACCCAAAAAACAACCAGATGACATGGAATATGGAGGGGATTTAACTGTGCAAAACGCGCCGAAAGAGCAACGAGAAAAAGAGGAAAAAGAAAAAGGCTTGCGTGAAAGACTGCGCCTTATGGTTGAAACTGAAGTTTCGCGTTTACAGACGAAAATTTTGAAAAAACCCGAAGGAGACAAGCTTTATTACAAAGATATCGCGGAAATTCGTAGTGTCCCGCAATTTCCGGGATATAGATGGATAGACGGAAAAACGCGCGCAGAAATTCCAAATGAAAATATAATTGATTGGCTTATCCAAAGAGAAACCCTCGAGCCGGACAAGCAGGAAAAAAACATGAAAAAATTCGTTGAAGCGGTTTCGCGGCAAAAAGAAGAGGAGCACGCGGAAACTCTCCAGGAATATTCCAATGATTCAAAAACTTCGATTTTTGATCTCCAATCAAACCGGCAATACGAAAAAATGACCGGCGCGTTCATCAAAGGGAATTTTAAACGCGGCGAAACTTTGACCGTTGATTTGAAAAGCAACGCGAAATTTGAATTGTATGTTGGGCTCGGCCACATTTTTCCGCCGTCAGTGCAAAAAGTGCGTGTTACGGATAATAACGGCTATGTGCGGATTGGCTCGCGCGACATCAGAAACAAAGTCGGTTATTACGATGATCAAGGCTATATTCCGGTTTTCAGCGGATACAAAATCGAAATTCTGGGAACAATCAGCGAAGACGGCGATTTATATAGAGAATGGGTGAAAAGAGAGGCGGATTTCTATAAAGATCAAAGAGAAATAGCGCAAAATGCCGCATGGAAAGAAGAAACAATCGATCAGATGCTTAAAGAAGGAAAAGATTCAAACAGCGAATATATTATAGACTGGAAAAATATAGAAAAGATTCTTTTGGCCAAAAAGATTAAAATCGATCCTCAAACCCTGATGACGGATGCCCAAATATTGCGTTCATTAAAAGGAAAAGGCGCGGAAAAGCTGGGAGGCTGGGATTCGGAAAAAAATGAAGTCGCGGATTCGGGAAACAAAACATTAAAATTGCTGGAGAGATTAAGCGGAGGAGGGCAATTCGGAAATTTCACGCTATTGTCAGGATATGAATTTAAGCTCGGCGATTTGATGAGAATAGAAGAATATGCCGCTAACGAACAATCAATGCTGAAAGATTTTGAGAAAATATTCGCCAAATCACGCGGTTTGCCGTTGAGTTTTGAAGATATGGTAAGAGAACTTGTTCTTGCGGAAGGCGCGATGAGTTTGGACGAAGTGAGAAATCATTCCCAATTCAGAAGAAGAATCGCGGAAAACGGCCTCTCCTTTATGACGCCTGACGATTATATGAATATGTTCAGAAATCGTTCGGCGATAAAAACCAATCCGCAGGCCATAAACCCCAATGTCTATGGCGAAGGATACCGGCTGGGGAATTTGATGTGCGCAAGATATGTCTCCGATGTGCTTGGAGTGCGTCCTCCGGATTATTCCGCGTCATCTTTATTCACAAGAATAGTGAAAGGAGGCGGAAAAATTATTCCCGAACTGCAAAATCTAAAAAAAGGAGATGTCATTTTTCTCAAAGGCACATACGATAATAAATGGCATACGATCAGTCATGTCGGTTACATAACAGATGTTGGCAACGGGTATGTCGCAATGCGCCATAACAGCGGCCCGCGCGACGGAATCAGAACAAAAAGAATGGAATTGAACGATCCGTATTTGCAAAAATTTTATGCCGGAGTGCGCATGTCGGTCTAATTCCGGCTACAGCCTTACGCGACAAATCTACTTTGAATAAAACTCACAGCTGACGATACGGCCGCCCCTATTTTCCTTAGCGGTGTGTTCTCCTCTTCTCTTTTCATCGCCTTAACCAATTCTTCCAATTCTATTTTTAAAGTACACGCAATTCCCCTTGTAGTTTCGATGAAAACTTGTCCATTACGGTCAACAACAAGAATTGCAAGAGTTGTTTTTGGCATTGCGTTCAAAGAATAAAAAGTGCCTTTCTCGGTTAGGTATCCGGACACGGAATATATTAAACCAAGTCGGGACAGTATGTCCTCTTCGGTAATATCTATGGGATAACGAGATTCAAATTTTCGTGTTTGATTAACGCGCGCAACATCGTATGTTTTATTTAATTCAGACATAATTGTTTATTAAATCAGTTTATATTTAACACAAAAAATCTAAATTTGTCAATAACAAAAAAACCGTATTTCACGACGAATAAATCTAACGTCTTTTTGAAACGTGGTGGGCCCGCCCCGATTTGAACGGGGGACCCTTCGGTTATGCTTATTACTACAACTTTCGTTGCCCCTTTCGGGTTTGTAATCTGGACTATACCTTGTCGCTACGCCGTTCGCCGCACAGACCGTTCCGCACAGCGGAACACAGGTCTATGGAAATAAACTGTCGCAAAGCGACCCCACAGGCGAACACAGGCGGATATAAAATCAAAGCGACCCTGCCGTCTAGTCTCTACACCTTCTTCAAATTGAAGCTTGGCTCGGGATTACCATGTTTAGGCTTCCCCGAATTTGACAGGTTTTCATTTGAAAATTACTTCTCAAACAGCCCTTGGCGATGAGTCATGTCAAAAACTCATTGCCTTAAGCCGAGTGCTCTAACCAACTGAGCTACGGGCCCAAGAAACATTTTCAATGAACAATACAATTCAACACTTGCATATACATTCTATTCATTTTTGAAAATTTGCAAAGAAAAAAGAATTTATTTCTTCTCCAATTTTGCCAAAATCGCGCTTAACCGCGCCTTTTTTCTTGCGGCATTGTTTTTATGCAGAACGTGAACTTTTACCGCTTTATCTATAATGGAAAAAGTCTTTGGAAGAGCATTTTTAATTTCATCAAGTTTCTTTTCCTTGGCTAATTCAAGAAATTTTTTCATCGTTTCTTTCACTGAACGTCTGACTTTATAATTGCGAATCCTGTTCTTTTCACTCTGGCGCATCGCTTTTTTCGCTGACTTTATTGTGGGCATAATTTAGGATTAATTTAAAATTTGTTTAAAAAATTTTAATCTTTTAATGATATTGAATTAATCGCCTAAAAAATATAAGCTAAGAATATACGAGTGTCAATAAAATACTCAAGATTAGGATTCTTTTAAATTTACTCTTGACAAAAATTTTAAGATGTATATAATTACTCTCCTAATCAAAATTTATATATATTTACCATAAAAAATTAACCCAATTTTAAATGGAAATCAAAACATCTCACGCTGAAAACAAATGGTTTTA
>CAZNCD010000060.1:0-5770 GCA_964571575.1 uncultured Candidatus Peribacteria bacterium | reverse complement strand
TGTGATAAGATAGCTCTTTTTCACTATACCCTCACGTTGTTCTGGATAATTACCTCTCTGTATTTACTTTACTAATCCCTCATTTTATAGTATAATATATACGTAAGTTTAGAAGATTTATAGCCATTGTGCTACTTCCACTTACCGGCCCCTCACACGGGGGTTCGCCCCCGACGCTTCGGTGTCGGGGTTTTTTATTGTGCGGTCATTTTTGTAATAAATCTATCCTGTTTCCATTGACGCGGCCGCCTCCGTCCCCGTATCATTTCCCCGTGAAAAAATTTTATCTCCGCACATTTGGCTGCCAAATGAACTATTCAGATTCAGAACGCTTAAAAACCATTCTGGATCGTCTCGGATATAAAGAAACTGTGTCGCCGGGAAAAGCGGATTTGATCATGTTAAATTCTTGTTCCGTGCGTCAGCATGCGGAAGACCGTATTTTTGGTTTTATGATTGAGTATGAAAAAATCCGCCAAAAAAATCCGCGCCTTAAGATTGGGCTAACAGGCTGTATGGTGCGCAAAACCGGAGCGCAAAAAGATGATAAAAAAGATAAACTGCTACGCCGTATCAAGCCTTTAGATTTTGTTGTACGAATAGAAGAAATTGCAAAACTGCCGCAAATTCTGGGGATAAAAAGCGCGGACATAAATGACGAAATTTCCGCGCGGGAACTAAAAAATTATTTTCATATCAATCCGCAACATACTTCAAAATTTCAGGCGTTTGTGCCGATTTCAACAGGCTGCGATAAATTCTGTACATACTGTATTGTGCCTTATTCCCGCGGTCGCGAACAGTTTCGTCCAAAAAAAGAAATTCTTGCTGAAATAAAAAATCTGGCACAATCGGGCTACAAAGAGATTACGCTTGTCGGTCAAACGGTAAATTCCTATCCGGAATTCGCAAAGTTGTTGGCGGAGATCGATAAATTCCATAAATTTGGTCTTGAGCGCGTCAGATTTATATCTCCGTATCCGCTTGATGCAACTGATGATTTGATTAACGCCATGACGAAATTGCGGACGCTTATGCCGTATATCCATTTGCCGATTCAATCGGGCGATGATGAAATTTTAAAGCGAATGAATAGAAAATACACGGTCGCACAATACAAAAAAATCATCGGGAAAATTCGCAAACGCATTCCGGGTTGTGCGATTTCAACGGATATTATTGTCGGGTTTTGCGGAGAAACACGCGAACAATTTATGAACACATATAATCTTTTTAAAAAAATAAAATGGGATTTGGCGTACATCGCAAAATATTCACCGCGTCCGGGAACCGTTTCCGCAAAAATGTTTAAAGACGATGTTCCGGCAAAAGAAAAATCGCGCAGGTTTCACGCGCTTAATGATTTATTGCGTAAAATATCGCTCGAAAAACACAAAAAATTCGCCGGAAAAAAAATTAAAGTTTTAGTTGAAAATTGCCGAGCGAGAATATGCGTAGGCAGAAGCGAACATTTTAAAATCGTGCAATTTAAAAGTTCAAAAAATCTTGTCGGTAAAATCGTGCCAATAAAAATCACAAAAGCGATGGAATGGATTTTGGAAGGCGCCGCTATCTGAATTATTTCCCAATGACCGCCTTGATTCTCCTTATTCCTGCGGCAACCGCTTCTTCCTTTAGTATTTTGAAGTTTTTCAAGTTGCCCGTATTATCCGCATGCGGTCCGCCGCAAATTTCTTTGCTAAAATCACCCATAAAATAAACCTTGACCTTATCGCCGTACTTTGCATCAAAAACACCGATTGCGCCGCGCGTTTTTGCTTCATCGACAGTTGTTTCTCCGCAACGAATAGGAAGATTTTGCGCAATCACTTCATTCACGATTTTTTCCGTTTTCGCGATTTCTTCCGGAGTCATTTTTTGCGGATGCGAAAAATCAAAACGCAGCCTTTCCGCGGTTATGTTGCTCCCTTTTTGATAAACATGATTACCGAGGACTTGTCGTAAAGCGGCTTGGAGAAGATGAGTTGCTGTGTGTAATTTGCGGACTTCATCGCTATGATCCGCGAGACCGCCGCTGAATTTTTGCGTAGCTCCGGCGCGAGACATTTCCTGATGTTTTTTGTACGACTCGTCAAACGCCGCGCGGTCAATCTTGAGTCCGTTTTCGCGGCATAATTCTTCTATCAATTCAAGAGGGAAGCCGTAAGTTTCGTAAAGATTAAACGCGACATCGCCGGGAATCGTATCAAATTTTTTCTCAAGGATTTTCGGGAGCAGATGCTGAAACTCGCGCTCGCCGCGCACAAGCGTATGAGCAAATTTTTCCTCTTCTTTAACAAGTTCGGAAATAATTCTGTCTTTATTTTTTTCAAGCTCCGGATAGACATCCTTGTAAATTTTTATATAAATTCCCGCTATTTGATGAGTGAAATGACCGGAAACTCCAAGGCTTATTCCATGTCGAATCGAACGCCTTATCAAACGTCGTACAACATAACCCTGATCCACATTTGAAGGTACGACCCCAAAATTATCGCCAAGAATAAACGTTGCGGCGCGCATGTGGTCCGCAACAATCTTCTCTTTCCGTAAATTTTCGGACGTCAATTCATATTTTGCCATCTCGCGCAGACGATTTATCGCATAAATAAATAAATCCGTTTCAAAACACGATTTTTTGCTTTGCAGAAGAGTTGCGATTCTTTCCAGCCCCATCCCCGTATCCACATTTTTTTGTTTCAATGGCTCATAAGTTCCGTCGGATTTTTTATTATATTGCATAAAAACATCATTCCAGATTTCAATATATTTTTCGCACGGACACGCTGGACCGATCTTATCGCACTGCGGACATTTTGGCCTGCCGGTATCGTAAAACATTTCCGTATCCGGTCCGCATGGCCCCGTCTGCCCGGCCGGACCCCACCAATTTTGTTTTTTGCCGTAAAAATAAATAAGTCCGCCGCGCAAACTTTCACCGGATTCGGCTTTTTTGAATCCATATTTTTCCCACTCGGCCGCCGCTTCCGCATCCCGTGGAGCGTCTTTGTCTCCCTCGAAACAGCTTACACACATCATATTTTTATCAAGTCCAAGTCCGTCTTTTTTAACGGGTGTCGCCAAAAATTCATAACTCCATTTAATCGCCTCAGCTTTAAAATAATCGCCAAGCGACCAGTTGCCGAGCATTTCAAAAAAAGTCAAATGAACATCATCCCCGACTTCTTCGATATCATCGGTGCGCACGCATTTTTGCACATCCACAAGCCTTTTTCCAAGAGGATGCGGCTCACCCATCAGATACGGCACAAGCGGATGCATGCCCGCGGTTGTAAATAAAACCGTTGGATCGTGCTCCGGAATTATTGAAGCGGACGGAATTTCTTTGTGACCGCATCTCTCAACGAAAAAATCTATGAATTTTCTACGTAAATCTTTCGCAAACATGGTTTTATTATAACATATGTTAATAAGGACGGTTTCTCAAAAATTCATGAAAATTTCATGAAATTTTTCTAAACTTTTTGGGACCCGGTCCCATGCTATAATAATCTTAATATGAGCAAAAACCCTCCTCAAAAACAATCGCAAGCAATCAGTATTATCATTGAGCGACAGTATATTTTTACACCGATATTTTTTGTCGCCGCCATTGTTTTACTTTTTCTTATCGGTATTTTTTTATGGAGATATATTTTAAGACCGCAGCCGCTTGCGGATATTTTATCGGTTGAAAACACCGCGGCATATGCGCAAACAAGCATTGATCCGCAAAACCCGCAGACGAATTTATTTTTAAATATGACAAGCCGATATCCGTTTTTAAACAAACGTTATTTTATAGGCAAACTGGAAGATTTTACCGGGATGAATTTTGAAGAAAATATAAAACCATGGTTTGGTAAAAGCATTGGAATTGCGCTAATAACAGACGAAAGTAATTCACATGGAGCAGAGCCGGTTATTTTTGCCGAAACAAAAAGCAAATCCGAAGCAAAAAAATTCCTTCAGAAAATGGCGATAAAATTCAAAAGCGATTATCCGCAGGAAAACAAATATAAAAAATTCACAATTTATACATACAGATTCAGCCAGGACTTTGCGTTCACTTTTATTGGATATTATCTTGTTGGAACGGAGAATATCGAAGCGATGGAAAATTTTTTGGATACGATTTCCGACGATTTTACGGCGATATCATCAATAAAAGAATATAAAGAAGCAAATAAAGATTATTTTGATTTGAGTTTGGCGCACGCATATATCAATCCGCAATTATTGATGGAATCAGCAATGCTTTCTTACAATTCTTCGGAAGAACAAAAATATTTGATATCGAATTTAGAACCGATAATAAACATATTCAAAAATTTATTTATCAGATTGGAAACAAAAAACGGCTATCTTAAGCTTAAAGATACGACAATTTTAAAATCCGCGTTTCCGCGAAACGAAGAAAAATACATAGCCGAACTTGCGGAATATATGCCGCCGAATATTGCTTTATTTTATGGAGGTTTGGATATAACGCGGCAAATTTTAAGCCTCGGCAGACCGATAAAAAACATAATAGATATTCAAACAAAAAGCGTTTTAGGCGATTCGATTTCATTTGAAAAAGACATATTTCCTTTGCTGACGGAAGAATACGCGCTCGGCATAAAAGAAAACGGTTCAGTGGTCTTTGCGTTTAAAGCAAAAGATCCGATTATGACGGAACAAAAACTCAAAACAATGATGATAGCTTTAAAAAGAAGCCCGCTGATGTTGAAAACAAAAATAGTGGAAGTGGAATTGCCCAACGGCGAAAAACAAAAAGAAAGTATTGAAGCGGCAAATATCGTTATATCTTCCGAAACAGATTACAGAGGATTTAAAATTTACGGCACTAAAACGGAAAACGCGGAATGGGGGATATATTACACATTAATCGATAAAACGGTTTTGATCGGATCAACCGAAAACGTGATAAAAAACGCGATAGACGCGTTCACGGCGAAAGAAAGCTTTATGTTCTCGGACGAATTTAAAACATTCATAAAACCGCTTATTAAAAATTCGGACGAGATTTTTTATTTATCCGCGGACAAATACTTTAATGTTTTATCCGGAATTTCCGAATATTTAAGGCCGGTTGCTACAATCGCGGCCGGAAGAAAATATGACGGTTTTAACGTTAAAACTGTATACTATATTTTGACAAAATGATGAACGGCAATTTTTTAAACGATATCGTTAAATCAAAATTAAACGGACCTCTCAGGCTTGAAGAAAAATCGAACAAAAAAATGCCGGAAGAGCTGAAATTGGAACCAAGAAAAAAATCCGCACACGAAATCGAATATATTGCGACAAAACCACATTCACGTTTTTACGGATTGGGATGGATTGGAATTTTTGGAATTTTAATAGTGTTTTTAATAAACGCGCTTAATTCATTCGGGCGCGGCGCGGTGATAATTTCCGAAGTGGCAAAGTCTTCCGCGGGAATATATCAGGTAATGGCGCAGGCGAGTAAAAAAGCCTCGGAAAACAACTTCAGTTCCGCAAAAAACTTATTGTCGGAAGCCGAAAAACAAGCGAACGAACTTAACAAAAAAATATGGTTTTTAAATGAGTCCGGAGGCGGAGGGATGATGCAAAATATCATAAAAGCCGGAAACGAGCTTATTGATATCATAGAAATAACAAAAAATATCGGCGATATATTCATGCAAAAAAACGCAAATTCCGATAATCAAATATCGATTAAAGAAAAAATCGAAAAACTTGGAATATCATACGAAAATTTTTCAGAAAACATAAATCA
>CAZNCD010000059.1:0-5779 GCA_964571575.1 uncultured Candidatus Peribacteria bacterium | reverse complement strand
GCAGCGCCCGGTTTAAATGTGCCATCGCTGTAACCGCTAACCAAGCCAAGATCTTTCGCGGCTGAAACGTATGTCGCAAACCAATCACTTGTTTTAACATCACTGAATGGCGTAGCCTTCACGCTCGCCGGTACTGTCTTGCCAAACGCAAGAAGCGCAATCTTAACCATTTCAGCGCGCGTGAGAACTCCAGAAGGCTCATATTTACCTTCGCTCCTACCTTTTATAACTCCTTTCTCAACAAGCGTCTTAACGTATGAAGCGGCCCAGTGATCTGAAGCAAGATCGGCGAATGTAATTTTCGTCACATCCTTTACCATAACAACAAAGGTCGTCAAGTGATCAACTTCAACTTCGATGCCCTTTCCGTCAGCAGTTGGTTTTCCGCCAAGGAATACATATTTCTTTGTCTTTGTGTCATAATAATAAATAACGACATCTTCCGGCCTTAAATCACCTGAAAGCGGAATTGTTATTTTAATTTTCTTTGAGAAATTAATCGGTTTTTCCGTATCGATTGAAACAACATACACGGCTTTATTTCCTGTTGGAACAGGTATCGGCAAACTCTTAAGCGACATTATTTTTGGAGGACTGATTGTACCCGTATAAGGTTTCCCGTTATCATCCGTAACTAACGTATCTTTTGGGATGCTCACGGAAACGTTTCCCGTTGAGCCTGAAAGAACAACAGGTCTCACGATTTTACCTGTTTTCGGCAATTGTACTGTTTTTGTCGTGTTAACGGGTGAATTGGATGGAATGGTCGGCAATTGATATATATTTAACGCATTGCTACCTCCTGAATCACCGCCAACACCGCCGCCTCCACCTATTGTATAAGTAAAGCTCGCGCTTGCAGTAGCATTAATATCATTGCAAGCCAACGCGTATATTGTGGTAGTCGCGGTAACGGAAATAGCGCTGCTATATGCTGTTCCGCTTAAACAATCCGCGGGCGTTGATGTTGTTGAATATCTGATGGATGAACTATTGGTGGATGACAATGTCACACTCTGTGTTGATCCATATGATCCTGCCGCCGGACTTGCCGTTGGCGTTGAAGGATCTGCTTGTGTCGCCGCGTATGTCGAAGCATGAGTAATATTGAATGTACAAAGTCCGCTTGCAACCGTACAAGTTACGCCGCTATCCGCCGCCCAAGAGCCGCTTCCTGTTTTTGAATAAACACTCAACACGGTTCCATCGGTGATGGCTCCGCCGCCGATTTTCGTAACAGGAATCGTAACGCTTACATTTGAACCAAATGTCAAAGTCAAACCGCCGGCATTCTCAAAAGACGAAGAACCGGCGCTCGAATAACCTGTTGAACTAAATGTGGAGCTTGGGGTCGCGTCTATTGTTGAAGCTCCCAAATCTGACACGTAACCGCCGCTCACGGTGACCAACGTTCCTTTAGAAACTGTAATAGTAGCAGTGCCGTCGGTAAATGTGACCGCTCTAACAAAATAAAATTTAGTAGCGGTGGAAAGATCGCCGACTCCGCTTGCGTCCACAACCAAAATGTAACCGTTATCGTATAAGTTGGTTGATGTGCCCGCACTAATCGCGTCATCATCATTCCATGCGCGTCCGCTCGCAGGACTTGTATAATCATAACCATAACCGTAGCCATAGCCAAAACCATAGATATACGCCGGCGTGTCAAAGTCATAACCGTAACCGTAACCGTAGGTAAAGCTGGCATCGTCATCCGGAACACTATCCCAAACGATATCATCCGGGTTAATCCTCCAAAATGCGCCATAAACGCTCGGCGCCGCGTAAACGGAGAATACAAAAATACTCAACGCCGTTAAAATAGCGGTGAATTTCTGCATTTTTCCATTCAAGAATAGTTTCTTGAACATAATGCTGAGGGTTAAAAAATAATTGTTTTTTATATTTTTAGCGGTTGTTCAAAATAGGTTTTAAACAACCGATATATAATCGTATCATACAATAACGCCCCGTATCCAGCGAAACATTATTTCTTGACGGATTTCTTATTTTTCTCGTCATTTAAATTTTGCGCGCTTTTAAGCGTCTCCGCCATATTAAATCTCCAAACAAAATTCGACACTCTTTTATAAATCGGAAACTTTGCGAAATCCGGCCACGGCTCCTGCAAACCATAAAATAAATACACAGGCCGCCCCGCCATATCGCCGTATTTTTGCCAAAGAGCCAAATGGTCGTTTATATCGCCCGTCCAAAACCTCATCCATTCCTCAAAATTCCATCTGTTCATGTCAAACATTCCCGGCGCAATCGTCGGCCTATTGCTAAATCCAAGAATCCACGGCGAATAAATACTCGTAGTGGCCATCGCGACGCTCTCAGGCTCCGTATGTTCAGCAACCCATTTTATATCTTTTAATTCCGCGTTTGAAATAAACGGCTTATAATCAAGCGTTCTATATATATTTACGCTTATCATCGCCGCCGCGAGCAAAACAAGCGTTATTTTGCCGTAAACGGACATATAAAATTTTCTGAAAATAAGATAAACGCCCAAACCCGCCAATGTTATAACCGCAATGTCAAATTCAATCAAAAATCTCTTATAAAAAATAAGCTTGAAAACTATAAAAACAAAAACAACCAAAAAATAGCTAAACGCCAAATTGAACTTTCGGTTTTTTATGAGATACGCGAAAGCAAAAAGCGCGAACGGAATATACAATATGGAAAGACCCAAATAATTGCCGGCCGACATAAACAAACCTTCTTTTTGAGCAACTTCTCCGACATCTTTAAAATTAATCAAAATATTCAAGCCTTCTTTTAAAGCTTGCGGATTGATGATGTAAAACGCCGCGAACCCAAGAATGGACGCGATTATCGTTGATATCAAAATAAACCGCCTTTTCTCCCTGTCGCGCAAATTCAATATAAAATAAATCGCTATCGTCAAACCGAAAATCACAAAATCCGGCGGCTGAAGAAACACCAAATATGCGGCCAATGGAATCGCCCAGTAAGACCTTTTTTCAATCAGCAAAAACGCAAAAAACATCACACTCAAAGCAACTATATTTTTATACAAAATGAATGAATAAGCCTGCGCCTGCGCAAGAGAAACGGCGAACAAAAACGCGGAAATCGCCGCGACTTTCACTCCAAACTCGCGCCTGCAGTAAAGAAAAATCGCTACCGGTATAAGCAAATCAAAAAACACATACCATCCGTTCAAAACAGCCCAGCTTTTAAACCCGATCGCGTAAAGCAAATCCGTAATAAGAAAAATCCCGGGGTAAAGACCTGTAGAAAAACTTGGAAAAATCCGCCAGGCTTCTTCAAAGTGCCATTTGTAAATACCGGTGTCATATCCAAGCGGCCAGTCGCTCAGAAAAAACGGATAAATACGCGAAAAAAGCAGGATCGCAAAAGCAATCCCGAGTATCGGCCAGAGCGGAATTTCAAGAACGTCCGATTTGCGAAGATGAAAATACAAACCGATTATCGCCGCCGAAAACAGCAGAAATATAATTTGGAAATACCAAGGATAATAAAAGCTAAAATAAACCAAGGATGGCGCGAGAATAAGGTAAGACCAGTATTTTTTGAGAAAACCGATAAAATTCGTCATATTAAAATTCCAAGTCATTTTTCGATGAAACAACACTCACGTCGCTCACCCCTTCAATTTTATTCATTTCATCGATAAATTTACCAAGTTGCTCATCGTCTTTCAAGCTAACATGAAAAGTAAAAACAAGAAACGCGCCTCTGTCTTTTGCTTCAACATTTAAAAGGCTTTGTTTTTTTGTGTATTCATCAAAAGCTTTTTTAAAAACATCGTTCGAATGGTGCTTCGCGTCCATCCTAAAATTCAAAACATATTCCAATTTTCTAAGACCTCCAAAATTAACTTTATGCATAATAAATATCAAAAGGCAAATGACGCCGGTCCCCATGATCGCCGTCGAAAATGAATGTATGCCAACGCCTAAACCAACAGCCAACGCAAAAAATATAAAAGCGATATCTCTAACATCTTTTACCGCTGTTCTAAATCTGATTATTGAAAACGCGGCGAAAATCCCGATTGCTCTTGCTATATTGTCCTGCACAAAAATCATAATCAAAGATGTAATGACGGTTATCAATACTATCGCGACGCTGAAAGACTGCGAATAAGAAAAACCTCTGTGTGTCTTCCTGTAAGTAAAAGCTATAATAAATCCCAGGATTATAGCAATGCCAAACACAATGAGTAATTGTATGGGATTGCCAAAAATGTCGATAAAAGCCTGTTTTTTAAAGATATCCATATCAAATTGGGTTAAAAATATTTTGGTAAACCATAGACGGATTCTACACCAGCGCAATATTTAGAAAAAGGCTCTTTATTCAATCTATACATTTCAATGATATCGTGAAACCATTTTGGCATAGCTCCATTAAATTTCACTTCCATTATAACAAAGTCATGTAACATTTTGTAATCGGCGTCAAAATTGAACGCGTTTGGCTTTGCAAAGCCCAAATCATAATCAAACGTAACCCTAAATCGTTTATCAAATTTTGAATAAAAAGGTTTTCTTTTATAGGAAACGAGAACAACCGGCTTCATTTGATACATTGATATCTCAAACAAAAATTCATTCAAAAAATTTCCCCTATATTCGTCAATTTCGCACAGCGAAAACGGATTTTCTGAAAATTTTTCCGAATCTTTTGTTTTCACGATAATTCTATCTTTTAAAATCACTTCTCCCGCTTTTCTTTTTAATTCAAAATAAATATCGGAGGTTGGTCCCAAAATTTTTGAATAAGTTCTTATTCTCGCTTTTTTTCTATTCATTAATCCGCTTATTTTTTCGTGGTAACATTTAAAATCCCGCGAATCAAAATATAAACTATTTACTTCATAATAATCCTTTTCACCTACGCTCTCATCCCAATTCATGTAATTCATAACCTGCGGAATAAGACGATCCGCAACAGCAAGCGGAAGATGGTATTTAAATTCAAATCTTCTAAAAGATAATTGCGGAATTTTTTTAATTCGATGAAACACTATTGGTTTTTAAATCAGTTAATATGCCGATTTTCGCGCCGTTTTTATAATCAGGAATATATTTACGCATAATATTAACATCACCTTCATTTTCTATCCATAAATTACCTTCAGGGTTCTCTTGTGTATTGCCTTCGCCGCTATAACCGTCTTCTATATTCGAATATTTTATGGATATTTTACTTTTATCGGTCTTTAATTTTTTATCTTCAGCTGTATTTTTAAACGTTATTTGGTTTTTATTGCCAAATATCAAGGTATTCCAAACTTCCGCGTAAGCGGGCCCGAAAATTTCTTTTTTCTGATAAAGATTTATTCCTGTATTTCCGTTTATGATTGTATTGTTGATAATTAATGGACCCGACAAATCTTTTGATTCTATGCCTATATTATTGCCATCTATTAAATTATTGATAAGCACGGGTTTGCTTTCTTCCCCGACACTTATACCTTTATCTCCGGATTTATGCAGATAATTATCCACTATCCAAATCTCGCTCCCGGAAATATCAATGGCGTCATTCCCGTTTTCCTCAAATCTACTTCCCTTAATCCATCCTTTCATAAAATCGAAATCAACGGCATCGCCGGAATTTTTATAAAAATAAGAATCTAAAATCGTGCTTTCTCCGTATTTAAAATTCAATCCATCGTCAGAATGCGAAAATTTAAAGGAGGAATTAACAACACTCGCGTTAGCGTGATAAATGGAAAACATACCGGACAAATACAAACCGTTTATGTGCGCCTCAC
>CAZNCD010000058.1:0-5836 GCA_964571575.1 uncultured Candidatus Peribacteria bacterium | reverse complement strand
GTCAACGGTTCGAAGTATGCGTTCAACCTCTGATCCGAAATCCGCGTGACCCGGAGTATCAATAATATTTATTTTTGTGCCTTTGTACGTGATTGCGGCGTTTTTTGCGTAGATTGTAATACCGCGTTCTTTTTCAAGTTCATTGCTGTCCATAACGCGTTCTTCCACGTGTTGATATTCTTTGAATGCGCCGCCGGCTTTTAACAGCGAATCCACGAGGGTTGTTTTTCCATGGTCCACATGGGCTATGATTGCGATATTTCTTATTTCCATTTTGAGATTGAGTTGCTTCGCGACATTATTTTATATCCGCCTGTGTTCCGCTGTGCGGAACGGCGTGGAGTTGCTTCGCGACATTTTATTCTTGATTAGCCTGTGTTGTCTTTGGCAATGGCCTGAAGTGCGTAGAGCCTACAAGAAAAAAGCGGATTTGGCAAGGTATTGTTATACGTGTTTGGTTTTGATAAACTCAAAAACGTGAAATTGACTTATATTCTTCGAAAAAGCAATAAAGCGCGGCGCATAAGGATCAGTGTTAATTACGATGCCAAGGTTGTTGTTACGTTGCCGAGATTCACCCCCGAAATTTTTGCCGAACGATTTATTCGTAAAAACGCGCGGTGGATTTTAGACAAGATTGAAAAATTCAAAAAATCCGGGCCGGCTTTTTCGCTTAAAGGAAGCCATGGTGAGTATCTTGTAAATAAAAATGATGCTTATAAATTAGCAAAAAAATCCGTAGATAAACTCAATAAATTTTACAGGTTTGATATTAGAAAAATATCCATCAGGAATCAAAAATCAAGGTGGGGTAGCTGCAGCAAAAACGGCAATTTAAATTTCAATTATAAAATAGCTTTTTTGCCGGAATATTTGGCTGATTATTTGGTCGCGCATGAATTGTGCCATCTGAGAGAGATGAATCACTCAAAAAAATTCTGGAATTTGGTTGCTGCGTCCGTGCCGGATTATAAACAAAAGAGAAAGGAGCTTCTTAAATTTAAGACCTAGGCTTGGTTTATAAATCCATCGGTTTATTCCGAGCGATTGTATCAATTGCAGATTAAATCTTCCGGCCCTGTTCCGATTCCAATATATTTTACCGGCGTTTTTAGCAGTTCTTCGATTTTTTTAACGTATTTTTGAGTCGCTTTTGGCAAATCTTGGAATTTTCGTGCCCCCGAAATATCTTCTTTCCATCCGTCCATTTCAATGTAAACGGGTGTTATTCTTGCGAAGTCGCTTGCGGCGCAGGGGAGTGAATCAAGTTTTTTGCCGTCCAGTTCGTACGCGGTTGCGATGCGAATTTTTTCAAGTCCGCTTAAAACATCAAGCTTTGTGAGATTTATTTCCGTGATTCCGTTTATCATCGCGGTCCATTTTGCAACAACAGCGTCAAACCATCCGCATCTTCTGGGTCGTCCCGTTGTTGAGCCATATTCTCCGCCTTTTTCACGTAGATATTTCCCGTTTTCATCGTTTAATTCCGTTGGAAACGGGCCGCTTCCAACGCGCGTCGTATATGCTTTTAAAATTCCGATTATCGGATTTATTTGCGCCGGCAAACCGCTTCCGGAAATGATTCCGCCGATTGACGCGTTTGATGATGTTGCGAACGGATATGTTCCGTGATCAATATCGAGCATTGTTCCGTTTGCACCTTCCAGCAAAACATTTTTTCCTTTCTTGCGTGCGTTGTTAAGATATTGTTGAGTGTTTATTATTAACGGTATGATTTCCGGCATCATTGATTTTACGCAGTCTAATTCGCGGTTTTCATCGTATTCAAAATTTCCGTACATTGTTCGTGCAAGCCGCACATTCTCCATAAATCTTTTTGAAAAACTTTCAAAATTATTGAGTTCGCCCATCCTTATGCCGATTCTTGAAATTTTATCCGTATACGCGGGGCCGATTCCGCGTTTTGTTGTTCCAACGCTCGTGTCGCCTTTTTTTTCTTCCTGCAATCCGTCGATTATTTTGTGATAATCAAAAACAATATGCGCCCGATCGGAAATATAAAGGCGATCCGCGGCTTTTACCCCCAATCCTTTCAAGGTATTTAATTCTTCTATTAAAGTTGGAATATGCACAACAACCCCGTTTCCGATTACGCAGACTTTATTTTTATGCATCATTCCGGAAGGAATCAGATGAAAAATGATTTTTTTATTATCGCGATAAATTGTGTGGCCCGCGTTTGCTCCGCCGGTGGCGCGCGCGATTATATCGTATTTTTCCGCCAGAATATCAACAAGTTTTCCTTTGCCTTCATCTCCCCATTGCATTCCGATAATCGCAGCGATTGATTTTGAATGTAATTTAGTCATGCAAAAGTATTCTATATTATTCTTTCGGATTTTTGAAGACGTCGGTTCTCTCTATTGCGCTGATTAAACGTTTTCAGTATTATTTAATTGTCATTAACAATTCCAATAATGATTTCTCTGGACGATATTAAAAAGCAAATCCCGAATTGTCTCGCGGGTACGAATTTTACGAATCTCGGCAAACGCTATGAGGGCAAAGTCCGTGACAATTACACGACGCCCGACGGCAAACGTATTATTGTTGTTACGGATCGCCTGAGCGCTTTTGACCGCGTTATTTGTCTTATTCCATTCAAAGGTCATGTTTTGAATCAAATGGCAAAATTTTGGTTTGAAAATACAAAAGATATAATCGGAAATCACGTTATTGAATATTCGGATCCGAACGCGGTTGTTGGACGTGAATGTAAGCCGTTGCCGGTTGAAATGGTTGTTCGCGGTTATATCACCGGTGTTACAACCACTTCCGCTTGGTATAGCTATGAAAAAGGCGTGAGAAATTTTTGCGGAAATGTTTTACGGGAGGGTCTTCGCAAAAATCAGAAATTTGATAAACCGATTATCACACCTTCAACAAAAGCGGAGCATGGTGGTCATGATGAGTCTGTTTCGCGTGAACAGATTATCGAACGCGGATTTTTGACCGCGGGGCAGTTTGATTTTTTGGCTGATGCATGTTTTAAATTATATCAACGCGGAGTTGAAATTTGCGCGAAGCAGGGGATTATATTGGTAGATACCAAGTATGAATTTGGTATAGCGCCTGACGGAAAAATTGTTTTGATTGATGAGATTCATACCCCGGATTCTTCAAGATTTTGGTTTGCAAATGAGTATGAAAAAAGATTCGCGAGCGGTGAAGAACAGAAAAAAATCGATAAAGAATATTTGCGTGAATGGCTTGTTGAACATGGTTTTAGAGGTGAAGGTGAAGTTCTTGTGATTCCGGACGAAATAAAAGCGGAAACTAGCCGCCGATACATTGAAGCGTTTGAACTTATTACAGGCCAAAAATTTGAAGCTGAAGTTGGACCTGTTTTTTCGCGCATCGAGAAAAATCTAGCGAAATACTTAACCTAAATTTTATGTTAATCCCAATTTTACTCGGTTCGGAATCTGATAAAGAATTTGCCGCGAAAATCACGCGCGTTCTTGATGAATTTAAAGCTCCGTATGAAATCGTTGTTGTTTCCGCGCATAAAGCTCCCGAGAAAGTATTTAAAATCGTGCAAAAACTTAATAAGTCCAGCGATTCGGTTTGTTATATCACGATTGCCGGGCGCAGCAATGGGCTTTCCGGAGTTGCGGCGGGTTCAAGTATTCATCCCGTTATCGCTTGTCCGCCGTTTAACAGTAAAAAAGACTATTTGATTAATATTCATTCGACTTTGCAAATGCCTTCGGATGCGCCTGTTTTGACCGTTATAGATCCGGCTAATGCGGCGCTTGCGGCTCTAAAAATTTTGGCGCTTAAAAATCCAAATCTTAAAAAGAAAATTGAGGGTCGCATTAAAAAAGTTAAGCAAAGTTTTAACATTAAAAAAATATGCTAAATCCATTAAATGCAATTTCTTCGGTAGACGGAAGATATAGAAGCAAAGTTGAAAATCTTGCGCGATATTTTTCGGAATCGGCGTTGATGCGTTATCGCGTGAGAGTTGAAGTTGAATGGTTTATATTTTTGTGTAATGAACTGCGCTTGGTTTGCACAAAAAAATTGAACAATACGGAGGTGAAGCTTCTGCGAGATCTTTATTTTAAATTTGATGGAAAATCCGCGGAGCGCATCAAAAAAATTGAAGTTGTAACAAATCATGACATTAAAGCGATTGAGTACTTTATAAAAGAAAAACTGCCTAGCGGGCTTGAGAAATATGCGGAACTCGTGCATTTTGGATGCACTTCGGAAGATATAAATAATTTGGCTTACGGTCTTATTTTGAAAAAATTCGGAGACTCGGAATTTTTTCCGGTTTTTGATAAATTGATGGCAGTTTTGCGTGGAATGGCGAAAAAATTTGCCTCCGTTCCCATGTTGAGCCATACGCACGGTCAACCCGCGAGTCCGACAACCGTCGGTAAAGAATTTATGAATGTTGCGGCGCGTCTGGAAAGGCAAAATTATTTATTGCGGCATCAAGATATCCTCGGGAAAATGAATGGAGCGACAGGGAATTTTAATGCTCATGTGGTAGCTTATCCGGAAGTTGATTGGGTAAAGGCATCCGGTAAGTTTATAAAAAACCTCGGTCTTGTACAAAATATTTATACAACTCAAATTGAGCCGCATGATTATATTGCGGAAATTTGCGATTGCGTTTGTCGCATGAACACGATTTTGATAGATTTTGACCGCGATATGTGGATGTATATAAGTATGAATTATTTCAAGCAAAAAGTCATGAAAGGGGAGGTTGGTTCCAGCGCAATGCCGCACAAAATCAATCCGATTTATTTTGAAAACAGCGAAGGAAATCTTGGAGTCGCAAACGCTCTTTTCTCTCATTTTTCAGAAAAACTGCCTGTGTCGCGGCTTCAGCGCGATCTTACGGATTCAACTGTTTTGAGAAATTTGGGTTATGCTTTTGCTTTGACTATTTTGGCTTATAAAAGCACTTTAATCGCACTTGAGCGTATTGAGGTGAATAAAAAAGTTATTCAGGAGGATCTGGATAATAATTGGGAAGTTTTGGCGGAAGCTGTTCAGACGGTTTTGCGCAAGAACAAAGTTAAAGGCGCATACGAAAAGTTAAAAGAATTTACGCGGGGACAAAAAATAACGGCGGAATCTTATAAAAAATTCGTGAGTGGGTTGGATTTGCCAAAAGAGGATAAAGAGAGGTTAATAGAGCTCACGCCCGAAACTTATATAGGTTTATTTTAGCTTGCCAAGAAGGGCTATCGCCGCATTTATTTCAAGATTCCATTCAACTTTTTCTATTTTAGGGACTTCTATTTCAGGGATTTCATCCATAAATTTTCCATCTTTTTTTTCAAGAAATACCGTGGCCTGTTCCGTATCTTCTCTTTTTATTCTGCCCGATTGCCACGTAAAAGCCCATACATGTAATCTGAAATTATCCCATAAAGACTCAGTTTTTTCTTCTCCATTTTCCATTCTTTTGATGGTAATGTTCAAATGTTTTTTCAAAAGAACGTCTAATATTTCATCAACTTTCTTGCGTAATTTAAATAAAAAAATTTTCCTCGGATTGTCCGAAGGTTCATCTCCAACATTCCAACCGTCGTCATCTTTCATGTCACACCAGTCTATTCCGATATCTTTAAATGATCCGAGCTGTGTTACTCCGCTATCTTTCAGATCTTCGTCGTATAACTTTTCAAATCCTGTGGTTTGTAAGTGCATGAGTATGTTACCGGCAATGAGTATAGATAATCCTTCAAGTCTTTTTTCCATCGCTTCCGATCTTTCTTCTGGCGTAACTCGCAGTGCTCTCAGTGCGCTATAAGCTTTTGGACCTTTTCCAGTGACAGCGTTGCGTACT